>JALYTG010000189.1 GCA_030854405.1 Chloroflexota bacterium
GCCGCGGCGGGCCCTCGCCACGCAGCCGCTGCACCGTCCCGTGCTCGGTCCCGGCCGGGATCCGAATCCGCTTCGAGCCATTGAGAGTCGGCACCTCGATCGTGCCGCCGCGGATCGCCTCCGCGACCGTGATCGGGACCTCGACTTCGAGGTTGCCGTCCGACTGTTGCTTGAACACCGGAGAGGGCGTGACTCGGGTCGTCACGAAGAGGTCGCCGGCCGGACCGCCGCGCGGGCCGGCTTCACCGCGCCCGGCCAGCCTGATCCGGGTGCCGTCCTGGACACCGGGCGGGATGTTGACCTTGTAGCGCTTGTTCTGGCGGGTGAGGCCGGAACCACCGCAGGTCTCGCAGGGATCGTCGATCACCTCGCCGGTGCCGCCGCATTCCGGACAGGGCTGGCTGATCGAGAAGAACCCCTGGCTCTGGGCGTCGATGCCGCGCCCACCGCAGCGGGGGCAGACGCTGGGATTGCTCCCCGGCTTGGCCCCCGACCCACGGCAGGTGGGACAGCGATCGAGCTTCGGCACCGAGACCGAAATCTGGGTCCCGTTGACCGCCTGGTCGAATGACAGCCGCACCTGGGTCTCGAGATCGGTGCCGCGCACACTGCGCGACTCTGCCCTGCCGCGCCCGAAGATGGTGGAGAAGATGTCGCCGATGTCGGAGGTGAAGCCACCGCCGGCGGGACCGCCGGGTCGCGCGCCGCCAAAGCCCGAGAACATTCCGCCGGCGTCGTACTGCTTGCGCTTCTCCGGGTCCGAGAGCGTGTCGTAGGCCTGCTGGATCGACTTGAAGCGGTCCTCGGCCTTCGGGTCGTCGGGGTTGCGGTCGGGATGGTTCTCCCGCGCCAGCTTGCGGTAGGCCTTCTTGATCTCCTCCGCGGACGCGTCCCGGGAGACCCCGAGCACTTTGTAGAAGTCCTCGGCCACTTACTCGCTCACGACCACGCGGGCGGCCCTGATCACTTGCCCGTCTAGCCGGTATCCCTTCTGCACCACGTCGAGCACCACGCCGGGATCGGCGTCCTCCGCGGGGCGGGTCGAGATCGCCTCGTGCCATTCTGGGTCGAACTTCTCGCCCGACGGCTCATACGCCTCAACCCCGGCGTGCCCCAGTGTCTCGTGAAGGTCGCGGTAGGTCAACACCACGCCCTGCTCCAGGGCGCCCTCCGCTGAGAACTCGCCCGCCAAGGCGGCAGCGGGGTCGATGTCGGCGGCAATCAGCGCCCGCTCGAGGTTGTCGAGCACCGGTACCAGCTCGGCGGCCAGCTCCGCCTTGCCCCGACGTCTCGCGGCATCGGTGTCACCCGCAACGCGCTTGCGGTAGTTCTCGAAGTCCGCCTTGGTGCGCTGCGCCAGCTCGAGGTATTCGTCGCGCTCGCGCTTGGTCTCCTCCAGCGCCTCGAGATCGCGTTCGACCTCCTGGGCAGCGGCCTCGGAGTTCTGCTCGGCCTCCGACCGGCGCTGCTCGTCGGGAACGCCGGCCGGTGCGCGGCCCTCTGGTTGCTCGGTCATCGGCGCCTACCTCAGGACTCGTCGTCGACGACCTCGGCATCGACGACCTCTTCCTCTGTCGAGGCGCCGTTGCCGGACGCCCCGTCTCCGGAGGGCGCCTGCTCCTGAGCCGCCTCGTAGACCTGCTCGGAGACCTTGTGGAAAGCTCCCTGCAGGGCGTCGGTCTTCGCCTTGATCTGCTCGGCGTCGTCGGACTCGAGGCTCTCGCGGACCTCCTTGATCGCCGCCTCGATCTCTGTCTTGGAGCTTTCGTCGACCTTGTCGCCGAGCTCCTCGAGCTGCTTCTCGGCCTGGTAGGCAGCGTTTTCAGCCACGTTGCGGGCCTCGGCCAGATCGCGCTGGCGACGGTCCTCGTCGGCGTGCGTCTCGGCATCCTTGATCATCTGCTCGACCTCGGCCTCGTCCAGCCCGGAGCCGCCCTTGAGCTCGATCTTCTGCTCCTTGCCGGTTCCGAGGTCCTTGGCCGACACGTTGAGGATGCCGTTGGCGTCGATGTCGAAGGTGACTTCGATCTGCGGCATGCCACGCGGGGCCGGCGGGATGCCGGTGAGCTGGAACTTGCCCAGGCTCTTGTTGTAGCCGGCCATCTCGCGCTCGCCCTGCAACACGTGGATCTCCACCGAGGGCTGGTTGTCCTCGGCGGTCGAGAAGATCTCCGACTTGCGGGTCGGGATCGTCGTGTTGCGCTCGATCAGCTTCGTCATCACGCCCCCCTTGGTCTCGATGCCGAGGGTGAGCGGTGTGACGTCGAGCAGCAGCACGTCCTTGACGTCCCCGGCCAGCACGCCGGCCTGGATCCCTGCTCCGACCGCCACGACCTCGTCGGGGTTGACGCCCTGGTGGGGCTCGGTGCCGGTCAGCTCCTTGACCTTGTCGCGCACCGCCGGCATCCGGGTCATCCCACCGACCAGCACGACGTGCTCGATGTCGGGGGCGCCGGCGTCCGAGAGCGCCTGCTTGACCGGGCTCACGATCCGCTCCAGAAGCTCGGCGGTCAGCTCGTTGAGCTTCGCCCGGCTGAGCTTTATGTCGAGGTGCTTGGGGCCAGCGTCTGTGGCGGTGATGAAGGGCAGGTTGATCTGCGTCTCCTGCGTCGTGGAGAGCTCGATTTTCGCCTTCTCCGCAGCCTCGTAGAGGCGCTGGAGCGAGTTCTTGTCGGCGGAGAGGTCGACGCCCTGGTCGCGCTTGAACTCGGCGACCAGCCACTCGACGATCGCCTTGTCCCAGTTGTCCCCGCCGAGGTGGTTGTCGCCGGCGGTCGACTTGACCTCAAACACACCGTCGCCGATCTCCAGCACGGAGACGTCGAAGGTTCCGCCGCCGAGGTCGAACACGAGGATCGTCTCGTCGGTCTCCTTGTCGAGCCCGTAGGCCAGCGACGCGGCGGTTGGCTCGTTGATGATCCGCTTCACGTCGAGGCCGGCGACCTTGCCGGCGTCCTTGGTCGCCTGGCGCTGATCGTCGTTGAAGTAGGCGGGGACGGTGATCACCGCCGAGTCGACCGTCTCGCCGAGCTTTGCCTCCGCGTCGGCCTTCAGCTTCTGAAGGATCATCGCCGAGATCTCGGGCGGCGAGTACTGCTTGCCGTCGACCTCGACGCGCACGTCGCCGTTCGGTCCTGCGACGACCTTGTAGGGAACGATCGTCTCCTCCTCCTTGACCTCAGCCTCCTTGCGGCCCATGAACCGCTTGATCGAGAAGATCGTCTTCTCCGGGTTCATCACCGCCTGGCGCTTGGCCACCGTGCCGACCAGGCGCTCGCCGGAATCGGTGAAGGCGACGACCGAGGGGGTTGTGCGCCCGCCCTCGGCGTTCTCCAGCACGGTCGGCTCCCCGCCCTCGAGTACGGCCACGCACGAATTGGTGGTACCCAGGTCGATGCCTATCGTCTTACCCACGTCAGTTCAGTCCTCCGTCTTGTTGCCAGGTTTCGTCTTTGCTATCTAAGAAATCTAAGTCAGAGTATGGCAAATGTGTGGGGGGGCTGTAAAGGTCCGTGCAGGCATGCCGCCGCGGGGCCCGCGCCGCCGCCGCGCGGGCCCTCACCGACAGGCAGAGCCGCTGATTAGCGGAAGATCCCCAGCTCGCTGAACAGACCGGCGTGGTCTGAATCCCAGAAGCCGTTGTGCATCCGGCGGCCCGTCACCTCGGACTTCAGGAGCCGCACGATGAACGGCGAGCTGGTCATGATGTGGTCGACCTTGTGGTTGAACTCGGCCGTGGTGCCGGTCGTCAGCGTGGGGGACTCAATGCAGCAGCTGAGCGGATTGCTGGTGCTGCGCTCGAAGAACCCTGCGTTGAGCATTGCCTGGTAGGCCTGCGCATCGCCAAGCTTGACCTCGGTCTTGACGTCCGAATTCAGGTCACCGACCAGGATCACCGGCAGCGTGCTGCGCGCCGGCCCACCGGGCGCCACCAGTTCACCGGCCTGCTGGGCGCGGATGCTGGGGTGCTGTGTCTCGTCGTCAAACGCCTCGAGGTGCGTATTGACGAAATGGAAAGGTCGGCTGTGGCCGACAATCGCGTTGACGGAGGTCCAACCGCGGGTGACCGCGATCGGGATACCGGACACCGTCACGTTGAGAAGGTGGGTGAAATGGCCGCCCTTCGGGTTGCCGGTGAACGTGCCCTTGCGAGCGAGGATCACGTCGCGCATCGTCAGTCGGCCGTTGATCTCGGTGTCTTTGAGTAGCCCGCCGGTTGCAGCGTCGGGGCCGTCATTTGGGACGCCGTTCTCGTCCGCCGGCGCCTCGAAGTCGAACTCCGGTTGCACCTCGACCGCCCGGTAGAGCCCCGGGTGATGTTTGTTTAGCTGGTCGAGCAGCAGTTGCAGGAAGTCGTAGCGCACCTTGGTCGCGGTCGGCCCGCTGAGAACCGGTGTCAGCGACGGTGCAGCGGTGCGCCACAGCGCAACCTCCTGAAGCCCCACGAGGTCAGGGCGCTCGTCGAGAATCTCGCCCGCGAGTCCCTTGGCGCGGACCGGGAAGTTGGTCTGCGTTACCTGTCGCAGGATTCCCCCGTTGGCAGCGAAGAACTGAGCCGGGGTGGTGGAGGCCAGAGCCTCCGACAGATCCGCCCCGAGGAAGAGGTTGCGGGTCATCACTCCGACCCTGTCCCTGTGTTTGTGAAAGTGCCACCAACCGCCGTTTGCCCGCGCGGCACTCGCCAGCAGGCACAACGCCAAGGCGGCGATCAACGCCACCGCTGTAGCGATCGACAGGCGGCGAGCACCCGTCCTTGGGTTCAAAAGGCTTCCGGCCAACAACATTCGACTCCTCCTCTATAAACGGCTCCCTAAGCCGAAAAGTGCAGTCCATCCAGGGCCGCACGGTTCAGGAGCGCCACTATATGAGTGGTCGCTTCGGCACGGCGTGAGGAGACCCCCCGCGCCAGCGATTCTCGTCGCCCTAATTACCCGCTTCTCGAGAAACGAAGTCGGCGACCTGCTGGACTTGCTCACCGGCGAGGATGCCGGCCGGCATCCGGCCCGGAGTCGAGG
>JALYTG010000190.1:0-859 GCA_030854405.1 Chloroflexota bacterium
CCCCTGGTTCCCCCACGAGCCCCCTCCTTGCGGGCGGCGACTTGATCCTGAGGTTTAGGAGCCGCCAACTGGACGGTGCGTACAACCGGTCTTGCCGTAGGGAGCCTCCCGCCGGGCAAAGCCCGGCTCCGGCGGCGGACTCGTTGCGACTCGACAGCGCTTAGAAGCGGGGAACCGCCTCTTGCAGTGACCCGGCTGCGCTTTAGGTGGTCGAGAGGAGCCGCAGCACGTAGCGCGTGCCGTCGGCGGTGTTCATCAGCGTCAGCTGCTTGTTCTTCTTCAGCGTCACCGTCTGGCTGCCGCTCTCGAACGCGCCGCCCGCGATGCCGATCTTGGCCGTGGTCGTCGTCAGCGAAACGAGCGTGAAGGCCGGGTCGGAGGTGGGGAACTGACCGCCGACCCTGACGCTCTGCGAGTCGCCGTTGACCGAGATGACCGCGGTCGCGGGAGGCGGAGGCGGAGGCGGCGAAGGGGGCGGAGGTGGCGGTGGCGGTGGCGGTGGCGGTGGCGGAGGGGGAGGCGGCAGGGGGCAACGGGTATCGCCGCCGGTGGGGTCGGACGAGGCGACGCACGTGAGCCTGAGCTGCTGAGCGAAGGGGTCCTTCGTACGGAAGCGGCCGAAGGCGAGCAACTGCCCCGACTGGGGAAGCGGCAAGGCGTCCGGGTCCGCGAGGCCGTCGCCGGCGGCGATAGCCGAGACCGCGGTCGCGTTGCCGCCGCCGAGCGACGGAGCCGCGATCGGGCCGCTCGTGGGAGTCGCCGAGGCCGGCGCCGTCGCGGCCGCGTCGTTGGCGTTCGGCGGGTGCAGCATCTTCAGCGTCCGCGGCACCTGGAACGCGAGCAGGCCGACGAGCAGCTC
>JALYTG010000190.1:869-4992 GCA_030854405.1 Chloroflexota bacterium
GGAGTGGTGGTCGGCGTGGTCGACCCGGTCGCACCAGTAGCCCCGGTCGCGCCCGTGGTGCCGATTGCAGGCGCGCCTCCGGGCGGCACGACCGTCGGGGCGGTGCCGGTGCCGAAGACGAACGCGTCGATCACGAGGTGCGCGCGGATCTGCGGGAACCCGGGCGGCGGCGGGGCCTCCGCGAAATCGATCGAGTCGATCGCGAACAGGCGGCCGGTCGCATCGAGCGCGCCGCGGCGCACGTCGACGAGGTTCCGCAGCCGGTAGAGGAAGTCGGACAGGTCGTAGAAGTTCCCCTCGAACTCGACCGTGATCGGAATCGAGAGGTAGCCCGAGATCGCCGTCGCGGTCGTCGACGGGGTGATCTGCTCGAAGGTGATGCCGCTGTCCTCGGCGACCTGGTTCAGCTCGAGCAGGATCCCCGGCATGTCGGTCTGGTCGGGCATCGCCTTCGTCAGCCGGAAGAGGTCGGCGACGCGGATCTTGGCGCCCTTCTTGGCCTCGAGGGTGAGGGCGCGGGCGGCCGCGATCGCGTCGTTCGTGTCTGCGATCTGCGTGTCGAGCTCCGCCGCGTGCGAGCGCTGCGGGCTGATCAGCATGAACCAGCCCCCGAGGCCGGCGATCAGGAAGCCGAGGACGATCAGCGCGATCACGAGCGGCTGCGGGATGCGGCGCTTCACTGCCCGCCTCCTGGAGCACGCACGTCGGCCGCGATGATGAAGTGCACGGCCTTCGCGGCCCCGACCTTGGTCAGCGTGCTCTGCTGGAGCTGGACGTTGACGAGGTCGGGGATGACCGAGAGCCTGCTCAGCAGCCGCGCCACGGCCGCGTGCGAGTACGTGTAGCCGTCAATGGTGAACTGCGTCGCCGCGAGCGCGGTGCCCGGAGCGGCGGGGGTCGGCGCGACGGGAACCGAGGACGAGACAGGAGCCTTCGCGGAGAGCGTCGCGAGCCAGACGTCGTCCGGGAGCACAAGCGAGAGCTCGCGGAAGATGCGGTCCCAGGCGACCCGGCGCGAGAGTGCAGAGCTCAGCGCCGTGACGCGCACCTGCTTGTCACTCGCGAGCGCGGTCTGGCTCTGGATCTTCGAGGCATCGGGGGTGGGAATCGCAGCGAGGGTGTCCTTCACCGACGCGAGCTCGGCCTCCTTGTCCTTGGCCTTGCCGCTCGCGGAGAGGAAGGCGGCCGAGAGCAGCGCCGTCAGCAGCACCGCCGCGACGACAGGGACCAGGACGATCCACTGTGTCTTCTGGTTGCGCCGCGCATCGTCTCGCGGCAGGAGGTTGATCGCGCGCACGTCAGTCCTCGATCCCGAGTCCGATTGCGACCGCGAGCGAGCCGAGCTGCTCGGTCTCGCGCACCTTGCGGCCCATCTTCACGCGCGTGAGCGGGTCGCCGACGGCGACGCGCACGCCGATCAGCCGCTGAAGCTCCTCGGCGAGGCCCACGAGGCCCGTGGTGCCGCCGGTGATGACGATATCGCCGATGCCCAGAGAGCCGGGCTGGTTCTGGTAGAACTGGAGCGAGGACACGAGTTCCCGCGCAAAGGCCTGGAGCTGGCGGCGAACCGCCTCGCGTGCCTTGTCGGCTTGCTCCTGCGTCAGGCCCGCGGGCACGTTCGCCGTGGCGAGCGAGAGCTCCCGCTTGATCGGACTGGCCTCGGAGGGCGCCATGTCGAGTTCACGCGCGATCGCGACGTCGAGAGTCTGGCCACCCCAATCGAGCACGCGCGTGAACTCGCAGACGCGGCCGTCGGACACGGCGAAGGTCGAGCGGTCGTGGCCGACCGAGACGACGACGAGCGCGGCATCGGCCGGGGCATCGTCGTCCGCCGGGGGCTCGCCGAGGGCGCGCAGGAGCGCGAACGCCTCGAGGTCGATCCCGGCCAGGCGGATGCCGGCCTTCTTGCACGCGGCCACATAGCGGTCGATCAGCTCGCGGTAGGCGACGACCAGCAGGACGCGGCGGACCTTGTGGCCCTCCTCGTCGACGCGCTCGCTGAGGACGTGGTAGTCGAGCACCGCCTCCTCGATCGGGATCGGCAGCGCCTCCTGGGCGCGGAAGCGAATCGCGTTCTCGAGCGCTTTCGGGTCATCGATGCCCGCGATCTCGAAGATGCGGACACCGATGCGGTTGTTGGCGATGCCGAGCCGCACGCCCAGGCGTGGAAGCTTGTGCTTGCGGAAGAAGGCGCGCAGCGCGTCGGCCAGGAGCTCGGGCTCGCGCAGCTCGCCGCCGACCACGAGGCCCGGGGCGAGGTCCTCGCGCGCGACCTGTACGAGCTCGGGAACGCCATTGTTGACGATGCGGGCAGCCGCAAGCTGGGAGGCGCCGATCTTCAGGCCGACGACGCGCTTGGCTCGCTTCGGGGCCCCGCCCTGGCGGCGGAGGCTCCGTTTCGTGCCCTTGTTGCGCGCCGTCTTCTCGGTCGCCGCCTCTGCCTGCTGCTCGGTTTCGTCGAGCTTGTCCTTCGGCAGCTTCGGCCTTTTCGGCTTCCGCCGGAACGAGAGCGAGATCTCTTTCTTCAGCAGCGAGCTCTTCTCGGCCTTGTCCTCGGGCTCGAGCTCGACCGCCTCGGGCTCGGGAGAAGGAGGCTCGACGGGCTCCAGAGGCTGCGTCTCATCGAGCGCCTCCGGCTCCTCGGCGCGCTCCTCCTTGCGCCCGAACTTGATTTCCTTGTTCCAGTCGACCACGGCTATGCCTCAGCGACCCGTAGGCTCGGAGCGGCGGCGGCGGGCTCGGGCACCTGGAAGCCGGCGCGCTCGAGCAGGCTGAAGAGCTGCTCGGGCCGGCTGGAGCGCGAGAGCGCCGTGTCGAGCGTGATCACGCCGCGCAGGGTGAGGTCGGCGAGCGACTGCTCCATCGTCTGCATCCCGCGTGCCGTGCCGGTCTGCATCACGGAGTAGACCTGCTCGACCTTCGCCTGCCGGATCAGGTTCCGGACGGCGTCGTCGGGAAAGAGGATCTCGAGCGCGGGCACGCGGCCGGCGCCGTCGGCGGTCGGGAGCAGCGCCTGGGTGACGACGCCTTCAAGCGTCGCCGCGAGCTGGATCCGCACCTGGTCCTGCTGCCCCGCCGGGAAGGCGTCGACCACGCGGTCGATCGTGCCCGGGGCGCTCTGAGTGTGGAGGGTGGCGAAGACGAGGTGGCCGGTCTCGGCCGCGGTTAGGGCGGTGGAGATCGTCTCGAGGTCGCGCATCTCGCCGAGGAGGATCACGTCGGGGTCCTGGCGGAGCGCGGCGCGGAGAGCCTCGGCGAAGCTGGTTGCGTCGACGCCGATCTCGCGCTGGTTGACGATGCAGCGCTTGTGCCGGTGCACGAACTCGATCGGGTCCTCGATCGTGAGGATGTGCTCCGCGCGCTTGCGGTTGATCTCGTCGATCAGGGCCGCGAGGGTGGTGGACTTACCGGAGCCGGTCGGGCCCGTGACGAGCACGAGCCCACGCGGCCGTTCGGTCAGTTCGTGCAGCGCCGAGGGAATGCCGAGCTCCTCGAGCGTCTTGATCTCGGTCGGGATCAGGCGGAAGGCCGCGCCGAGCGCCTCGCGCTGCCAGTAAATGTTCACGCGGAAGCGCGCGAGGCCGGGAATCGAGTGCGCCAGGTCGATCTGGCGGTTCAGCTCGAGATGCTTCTGCTGCTCCGTCGAGAGGATGCGGTAGAGAAGCTGCTGCGTCGTCTCGGCCGTCAGCGGCGCGATTTCCTGGAGCGGCTCGAGCTTGCCGCGCACGCGCACGACCGGGTGCGCACCCACGGTGATGTGCAGATCCGACGCGTTACGCGCCACCATCTGCTCGAGCAGATCGTCGATTGAATAGAGAGTGTCCGCCATGGCCGCTGCGCTGGCTATCGGCAGGGCCACAGCCAATCTTGAGGGTCTGTCGCAAGCCGGTTGCGCGCGAGAGGTTTCACCCGTATGGGGGGTGGACGACAACGGCGTTCCCGGCGATAGACGGAGCAGGCCATCTGCGCACCCCCTCAAGGAGGACCACAGAATGTTTGCAAGACTTTCGCACCGGCTCGGCCAGGTGCGGCGCGACGAGGGCTTCACCCTCATCGAGCTTCTGGTCGTCATCATCATCCTCGGGATCCTGCTTGCGATCGCGATCCCCTCATACCTGAGCTT
>JALYTG010000001.1 GCA_030854405.1 Chloroflexota bacterium
AGGTCGAGGTCGCGCTGGACGCGGCGCAGCGCCTCGTCGCCGATGACTCCCCGGTCGCGCAGGTCGATCACGGCGAAGCGCTGAGCGTCGAGCACCCCGCGGCGGATTGCCTCGTGCTCGATCGCCTCCTGGGTCGCTTCGACCCGACCGGCCTCGTGGTCGTGCACCAGGTGCTCCGTCTGGTGGTCGTAGCGACGTCGCAAGTCATCGATCAGCTCGAGGTGGCCGGGCACCTCGGTGACCAGCTGCGAGAGGCGGTCGAGCGCCGCGTCATTCGCCGCCTGGCGGGCGTGCAGCGCCTCGTGGCTGACGGATCCGTCGTCCCCGACCCCTGAGTGGCGAATCACCCACGGCAGGGTCAGCCCTTGCCCCACCAGGGTGGCCAGGATCACGGCGAAGGTGACGAACAGGATCAGGTCGCGGCCGGGGAACAGTCTCCCGGCGTCGGTGGCGTGAGGAAGGGCCAGCGCCGCGCCCAGAGACACGACGCCGCGCATCCCGGTCCAGCCCAGCACCAAGATCGCCCGGGGCGGAGGGGCGGGGTCGCGCTCCGCGAGACCAGGCACCAGGAGCCGGGGCAGATAGGTGGCCGGGAAGACCCAGGCGAGACGCACGAGAACGACGGTGACGATCACCAGAGCGCTGATGCCGAACGCCTCCTGCATGGCCGGGCCGGCCAACCGTTTCACGATCGATGGCAGCTGGAGCCCGATCAGGATGAACGCGAGGCCGTTGAGCAGGAAGATCACCATCTGCCACACGCCGGAACCAAGGACCCGGCTGTCCGACGTGAGGATCCGCGGGGCGTGCCAGCCCAGGATGAGCCCGGCGGTCACCGTTGCAAGCACCCCTGAGGCACCGATCAGCTCAGCAGGCAGGTAGGCCGCGAATGGGGCGAGCAACGAGACCGTCACCTCGACCGGCGGATCGTGCAGCCGACCGATCACGAAGGCGACGGCGAGGCCCACCACGATGCCTACGGCGATCCCCGCCACCGCCACGTAAAAGAAGCTCAGGATCGCGGTGTCGAATGAAAATGCGCCGGTCACCACCGCGACAACGGCCAGCCGATAGGCGACCAGCGCGGTGGCGTCGTTCACCAGGCTCTCGCCCTCGATGATCGTCACCAGGCGCCGCGGAAGGCCAAGGCGCTGAGCGATTGCGGTCGCCGCGATGGCGTCGGGCGGCGACACGATCGCGCCCATGGCGAACGCGGCCGCCCAGCCGATCTTCGGCTCGACGCCGTGCACCACCAGGGCGACCACGCCGGTGGTGGCCAGCACCAAGCCGATAGCCAGCAGGCCGATGGGCCTGACGTTCGCGCGAAACTCGCGGACGGAGGTGAAGAAGGCGGCTGAGAAGAGGATCGGGGGCAGGAACAAGAGGAAGACCAGGTCCGGATCCAGGTCCACCCGCGGCAGCCCGGGGACCAGGCCCAGTCCCAGCCCGGCGACCACCATCAGGATCGGGTAGGGAATCCCGATGCGCCGCGAGGCGACCGCCAGCAGCGCGACCACGAAGAGGAGCGCCAGCACGAGCGCGATTGTCGTCACCGGGCAAGACTAACGCCCGACCCCCTCGTTGACCCGTTCGTACTGTTTCAGGACCAGAGGGTGGAGGCGACACTCTCGGAGCTATGCACCTCGGTTGGCTCTCGAATCCACGCACACTGAGCAGCGTCGACGGCACCGGAAGCCCGAATCCTTTCGAGCTCTCGGTAATCGACCTTGTCACCAGCAGCGGCCGCGTGCTGGCGTGGATTGTCAGCAACGGTCGCCGCACCAGTGACTGGCTGAATGAGGGCCACACGCTCCGGGTGCGTGGATCGCAACGTATCGCGGTGGACGACACGCAGGCGGTCCCCCCTCCCACTCCCACCGATTCGGAGGAGCAGGAGATCGAGGCGGCCGACGTGCTGTTTGTCATCCCGCCGCCCCTGCCCGCGAACCGGCACCTGCGGCTCCACCGTCGCCGAGTTCACGTGGAGCTCCAGCTGGACGGCTTCGTGATCAGCGGCCAGGCCCACGTGCGCCCCGGGGCGGAGGTCGGCCGCCATATCTTCCAGTCAGGTCGCCGCTTCGTGCCCCTCACCGACGTCGAGCTGGTCTCGACCGGAGAGCCTGCCTTCAGCTGGACCCTGCCGGTGGTGATCATCAACTCGGGCCACGTCGAGGAGATTCGCGGCGTGACAATGGCGCAGCCGATCGAGGAGAGCGCCGCGGAGGTCGTCGACGAAGAGCTCGCACAGGTCGAACTCCCGGAGGAGGCGCCCGTTTCGCGCAATGCGATCCTTGTGACGGCGCTCGAGCTCCTGCTCGAAGCCGGCGTCATCGACCTCGTCGAGTTCCAGGAGAAGCGAGCCGCGCTCTTGAAGGGCTGACGGTACACTTGGGCCGATGACCACCGGTACGGCTCGGCCGACCGCCGACTTCCTGGCGGATCACGTCCGTAGCATGGCTCCCTCCGGGATCCGCCGCTTCTTCGACATGCTCGCCGAGATGACCGACGTGATCAGCCTCACCATCGGCGAGCCGGACTTCAACACGCCGGAGCCGATCACCCGGGCCGCCATCGCAAGCCTCGAGGCGGGGGAGACGCACTACACCGCCAACGGCGGGATGCTCGAGCTGCGCGAGCTGA
The DNA here is from genome assembly GCA_030854405.1 of Chloroflexota bacterium. The sequence continues at coordinate 2,641 of JALYTG010000001.1, forward strand.
TCGCCGCCAATCTGCGACAGCGCTACCGGGTCGACTACGATGCGCGCTCGGAGACGATCATCACGGTGGGCGCCTCGGAGGCGGTCGACGCCAGCCTGCGTGCCCTGCTGAATCCGGGGGACGAGGTGATCTACCACGAGCCCTGCTTCGTCAGCTACGCGCCCTGCATCACGCTCGCTGGCGGCACGCCCGTCCCGCTCTCCACGACCGGTGCCACCGACTTTCGCGTGACGGCGGCCCAGATCGCCGCCGCCATCACTCCGCGTACCAAGGCGCTCTTCCTGGGCTACCCGAACAATCCCACCGGTGCGGTCCTCTCGCACGACGACCTCGCGGCCATCGCCGAGGTGGTCGAGGCCCACGATCTCGTCGTGGTGACCGATGAGATCTACGACCGGTTGGTCTACGGTGGCCACCGGCACACGGCCTTCAGCTCGCTGCCGGGGATGCGAGATCGCACGGTGCTGATCGGTGGCTTCTCGAAGAGCTACGCGATGACCGGTTGGCGGATCGGCTACCTCGCGGCACCGGAGGCCTTGATGACCGGGATCGCCAAGGTGCACCAGTACGGGATCATGTGCGCGCCCACCGCGGCCCAGTTTGCGGCCATTGCGGCGCTGCGCATCGGTGAGCCGTTCGTGCTGGAGATGCTGGCCGAGTACGACCGCCGCCGAGAGCTGATGACCCGGCGCTTGAACGAGATCGGGCTCGTCTGCTTCGAGCCGCACGGGGCGTTCTACTGCTTCCCGAACATCACCTCCACCGGGCTCGACGATGAGGCCTTCGCGCGCGAACTGCTGCTCGAGGAGCACGTCGCGGTGGTTCCCGGCTCCGCCTTCGGGCCCTCGGGCGCCGGCCACGTGCGCGCCTGCTACGCAACCGCCTACGAGCAGATCGTCGAAGCGATGGACGCGATCGAGCGCTTCGTCCAGCGGAAGCGAGGCTGAACATGCCCTCCGCACAGCACTCCGTCACCATCCGGCGTCCGGTCGGCGACGTTTTCGCGTTCGTGGCTGATGGAGAGAGCGCGGCCAAATGGCGCTCGGAGCACCTCTTGGACATCAAGCGCGTCTCGGGAACCGGGGTCGGGACCGTCTACAGGCAGGGCGTCAAGGGGCCAGGCGGCCGGCGGATCGGGGCGGACTACGAGTTGACAGCGTACGAGCCGAATCGCCGCCTGGCGTTCAAAACCATCGCCGGACCGGTGCGGCCGAACGGCGAGTTCCGCTTCGAGGAGACGAGCGACGGGACGAAGGTGACGCTCTCGCTCGAGGCCGACCTGACGGGCATCAAGAAGCTGCTTCTCGGGGCCGCCGTTCAGCGGTCGATGGAGGCCGAGGTGAGAGCGACCGAGAACCTCGAGCGCGCCATGGAGACCAACCCGCCCGTCGCCCGGTGAGCGGCGCGTATCCGACGTCGTACCAGAACTTCATGAAGCTTCGCATCATGGCTCTGCTCCTCGCGATGGGGTTAGCGCTGGCGGCCTGTGCGCCCAAAGCCGGCAGCGGTGGTCAGGCGACCGCCGCTCCAACCCCGACTCCCACTCCCACCGGCGGCGGAGGCTACGGCTACTAGGGTCCCACCCGCCTGTCGGAGGGCCAGGCCGCTACTCGGCGTGCTGGAGGCAGGCGCGGGCGAAGGCGAGTAGCGCAGCGACCGCGTTGCTGCTGCCAGTGACCGAGTCGGCGACAAGCTCGATCTTCGGATCATCGGCGACCAGGCGCCAGAGCGATCGCGCTTCGTTCTGGTCCTCGTCCCATTGTGCATCGGTCTGCAGCCGCAGCGCGTGAACGTTGCGCCATCGGAGGACCTGTCCGCGCAGGAGCCATGGTTCCGCCCCGGCGGATGACCAGCTGTAATCGAGCAGGCCCACGTCGGTCGCCACCAGGATGCGCAGCCTGCCGCTCTCGCCGACGGTGACGTGCGCGGCGTACTCCACCGCGCCCAGCTCACCCAGCTGTCGCTGCAAGAGTCCGCGCGCGCGGCCCAGGGAGTCCCACTCGCCGATCTTCATGCGCGCAGGATATCGCGCGATCGGCGGTCAGGCGCTCCGCGCTCGCTGGCGTCGCGTCGGTCGAGCCGGCAGCCGTCCGACCGCGAGCAGCTCCCGCACCGCTTCGGCGGGCACGGCCCGGCCGAAATAGAAACCCTGTCCGAGGGTGCATTCCATGGCCTCCAGCTCGTCGGCCTGGGCCGCCGTCTCGATTCCCTCGGCGATGATCGACACGTTCATAGTTCGGCCGAGGTCGATGATCGACCGCACCAGCGCTCCCTCGCGGCGCCGAGCGACCGATGCGACAAAGCTGCGGTCGATCTTCAGGATGTCGATCGGGAACTGCCGCAGATGGCTCAGCGACGAGTAGCCAGTGCCGAAGTCGTCGAGCGCCAGTCGCACGCCGAGCGCACGAAGCTCGCGGAGCGCGCGAATTGTGGGCAGGTTCTCCTTGATCAGGGCGCTCTCCGTCATCTCGACAATGAGGGATGAGGGCGGGAGCCCGCTCTCCTCGAGCGCGGCGCGGACGTCCGCGACCAGGGAACCGCCCTCGAGCTGCCCCGCGGAGACATTCACCGCAATGTCGATACCCGCAGTCAATGGATCCCTCTGCCACAGGCGCGCCTGGGCGCAGGCTCGTTGCAGGACCATGCGGCCGATCGGCACGATGAGCCCGCTCTCTTCGGCGATCGGGATCACCTCATCCAACGGCACTGGCTCATCGTCGTCGCCGAACCAGCGCAGGAGCGCCTCGAAGCCTGTGATTAGCCCGTCGGACAGCCGCACGATCGGCTGGTAATGCACCTCGAGCCGGTCGTCGGCGATGGCCGACTCCAGAGCTGCCTTGAGATCCAGACGGCGAAGGGCCTCGCGATGCATGCGGCCCTGGTACAGCTCCGAGCGACCCTTCCCCTGGCTCTTGGCTGCAGACATTGCCAGATCGGCATTGCGGATCAGCTCTTCAGCGCTTGCCCCTCCGGGGCCGTCCAGCGCGATACCGATGCTCCCGGTGATCTGCACCTGCTTGCCGCGGATCTCGAACGGCTCGGCGATGAGCCTGAGCACGCTGGCCGCCAGCCTCGCCGGCCGGGCGTGGTCAGAGCCCTCGACCAGCACGGCGAACTCATCCCCACCAAAGCGCGCCGCGGTGTCTGCCGGAGCCAGACCGGTACTGACCCGCTTCGCGACAGCTACCAGGAGCTCGTCGCCGGCGTGGTGGCCAAGGCCGTCGTTGATCGACTTGAAATCGTCGAGTCCGATGAAGAGGATCGCCACCGACCCGCGATCCGCGGAAGGTGTGAGCCGCAGCGCGTGCTGCACGCGATCTGCAAAGAGCACGCGATTGGCGAGGCCGGTCAGCGGGTCGTGCAGAGCCTGCTCGCGTAGCTGGTCCTCGAGCTGCTTCCGAACGGTGATGTCGTCCACCAGGGCGCTGAAGCGGACCTCGCCGCCGGTGCGGACCGGCCAGATCGTGAGATCCACGGGAAACTCCCGGCCATCGCGGTTCAGGGCCGACACTTCGATACGCTTGGAGAGGATCGGCCCTTCGCCCGTGGCCAGATAGTGCTCCATCCCCCTGCGGTGTGCCTCGCGCTGGGCCGGCGGGATGATCAGCTCGTGCAGCTGGCGGTCGTAAGCCTCCTCACGCGTCCAGCCGAAGATTCGCTCCGCCTGCTGGTTCCATTCAACAATGCGGCCCGCGACGTCCATGCCGACGAATGCATAGCTGGCGGTCTCGATGATCACCCGCATCTGCTCCTCACCGGCCCGCAGAGCCGCCTCGGCCCGCTTCTGCTCGGTGATGTCAAGGAGAATTCCCTGCAGGAGCGCCGGCTGGTCCGGATCAGGCTGGGACGGGTTAAGGTCATCGAGGATCCAGACCTCACGGCCGTCGCGGCTGAGCATTCGGTATTCGAAGCGCTGCGGCCGGCCGGATTCGCCGGCTACGGCATCGGCGAGCATCACGCGATCGTGATCGTCAGGGTGGACCTGGCGGCCCCAGAGCGACGCGTCGCTGGTCCATTCCTCTGGCGAGAAGCCCAGCATCTCCTCGATCTGGGGGCTGACGTAATGCCAGCGACCCCCCGCGCCAGGTTCTGCCAGATAGACCACGCCGGGCTGCCGTTCAACCAGGGTCCGGTACTTGGCCTCCGCCCGGGTCACCTCCCGGTGCAACTCCCGCTCCCGCATGGAGGCCGATTCGCGGCCTCGCAGGAGAATGGTCTGTCGGACTGCCACTGTGACGAGGAGAAGCCCCAGCGCGGCGCCGCCGACCACGTCGACGAGTCCGTCGTGAGGCTGTAGGAGCATCAGGACCAGCAGGACCGGGCAAATGGCCACCGCGCCGATCGGGAGACCCGCTCGAATCCGGGCGGCCAACCGCACGTACGCCGGATGCTCGTCGATGAGATCGTTCCAGGTCACCGTCCCGAGCATCACCACCACGACCGCGACCGAGAGGAAGTACTGCGGGACGCCACCTTCATGCAGCCCGCTGGTCGGCGGAGCCGCGAGCCGCCAGAGGAACCCAGCGCCCAGCAGGACGAGCCCCAGCAGAATCCCATACGCACCCCGCAGCCGCCGCTCGGCGAGGAGTGCCACGTCCAGAAGGAGTGTGGCCAATGCCGTGGCGAGGAAGAAGATTCCGTAGGCGAGATCGACCAACCCGGCCACGCGCTGGTCGACCGCGGCACCGAATGCGATGATCAGGGCCGCCGCGCATCCGAGGAAAACAATCGCCGCGTCGAGATAGATTGCTGTCTCGTCACTGAAAGGCAGGCGGCCGCGGAGCGCCGCCCGGTAGGCCATCGCGGTCAACGGCAAGACGGCCAGGAACGCGATGTCGGCCAGATTGGGAACACCCTGGGCGCCCTGAATGAGCTGGATGTCTCGGATCAGCTCTGCCAGGGCCCACAGCACCACAGCGGCGGTGATCCAGCCCATCACCTTGCGCGCGCGACCGGCAGCGGAACGAGCGACCAAGAAGCATCCGAGCGCGCTGAAGAGAGCGGAAAACGTGAGGTGCGCGCGCGTCCAGCCAACCTGCATCCCGCCCAGGTCGGCGGCCGTCGCGACGACGAGGATGCCCAGCACAACCAGGCCCGCGGGAACGAGCCCACGCACGGGCGGCGGCAGGCTGGTGATCAGTCGTGTGGTGAACCGAGTATTCGGTCCCGCCATGGGCTTACCTTCAGGAGAGATTTGGCGCGGTTTGGCATGGCCACGCTACCCGCCGCGGGTACGGTCAGGCCATGGGTAATTCGGCCGATCGCGCCGTCAAACGGCGACCGCGAGTCGAGAGTGGCTCCCGGAGCACGGAAGGGTCGTACGGCGGCATACAATCCGAGCCGTGGCTGTGGGCACGAGATTTGAGACCATAATCGGAATCGAGGTGCACGCCCAGCTGCGCACCGCCTCGAAGATGTTCTGTGACTGCCCGACGGCTGCGCCGCCCGGCGAGCCGGACGAGCCGAACACCCGCATCTGTCCGGTCTGCCTGGCGCTCCCGGGGTCGCTGCCAGTCATCAACCGCCGCGCGGTCGAGCTGGTCATGCTGACCGGCCTGGCCCTCGACTGCCACGTCGAGACAGATGCGGTCCGATTCGAGCGCAAAAACTACTTCTATCCCGACCTGCCGAAGGGCTACCAGATCAGCCAATACGCGCTGCCCCTGAGCTCCAATGGGCGCCTCGCGGTGCCGGTCCCCCCCGAAGGGCACGAGATCACAGTCCGCATCACCCGCGCCCATCTCGAGGAGGACACCGCGCGCCTCCAGCACGCCCGGCGCGGCTACAGCGCTGTCGACTTCAACAGAGCCGGGCTGCCTCTAATGGAGATCGTCACAGAGCCGGACATCCGCTCCCCGGCGCAGGCACGGGCGTACGGCGAGACGCTGCGCGACGTGCTGCGCTACATCGGTGCCAGCGAAGGCGACATGGAGACCGGCTCCATGCGGATCGAGGGCAATATCAGTATCAGGCCGATGGGGACCGATCGCTTCGGCACCAAGGTCGAGGTCAAGAACCTCAACAGCTTCCGCTCCCTGGAGCGCGCCATGGAATACGAGTTCGAGCGCCAGGCAGAGGCGCTGGAGAAGGGGGAGCCACTCACCCAGGAGACGCGCGGCTGGGACGAGAGCGGCGCCCGCACCATCAGCCAGCGCCGGAAGGAAGAGGCGAACGATTACCGCTACTTCCCAGAGCCGGACCTGCCGCCGCTCCGTCCCTCCGCGGAGTGGGTCGAGGAGCTGCGGAGGCAGCTCCCCGAGCTGCCTGCGGCGCGTCGCGCGCGCTACGTGACGAGTCTCGGCCTCTCCGATTACGACGCCGGGGTGCTCACCGCCGACGTGGCGCTGGCCGATTACTTCGATGCGGTCGTGCGCGCCGGCGCGAGCGCCAAGGCGGCCGCAAACTGGGTGACCGGCGAGTTCAGCCGGCTCCTGAATCGGCACGCCGCCTCGGGGCTGCGTGCCGACGCGGTGGCGCTCCGCCCTGACGGCCTGGCCCAGCTGATCGCGGCCGTGGAGAGGGGCGAGGTGTCCGGCACGAACGCAAAGATGGTGCTGGCCCTCAGCTTCGAGACGGGGGAGTCGCCCGGATCGGTCATCGAGCGCGAGGGGCTCGGTGTCGTCAATGACGCGGGGCTCATAGGCGAGGCGGTCGAATCGGTCCTGGCGGAGCACCCGTCGCAGGTCGCCGAGTATCGGTCGGGCAAGGAGCAGGTATACGGCTTCCTGGTGGGCCAGGTCATGCAGCGCACCCAGCGGCGAGCCGATGCGCGCCTGGTCAACGAGGAGCTGCGCCGACGGCTATCCCAGGGCTAGCCTGGCTCGACCGCTGGAAGATCGCCGTGCTCCGATGCGGAACCGCGTTGCTGCCGGGACGACGCCATGCCCGGGAACGCTTCCTCAACGACCCTGGGCAGCGCGGTTCTCGGCGGCCTTCAGCAGCTGGCGAATCTCCTCCCGATGCGGGGCTCCTGAGCCGTGGCGGCTCAGCCAGCGTAGGTAGTCGAGGTCCCGCCGCGCCACGTCGCGCAAGCGCCAGCCCGAGTAGCGCCCGAAGTCGAGGGTGCCGCCGCCAGCCATGCCGCCGGCCACGCCACCAGCCGCGTCGGCGGGCTGCGCAGTGTCGCCCGGCTCCGCTGGCCGAACTGCTCGCGACCGAACCACGCCAATCCGCCGTTCGCGGTCGTACTCGGCGCGCCGCCCTGTGTCCCTCAGCACCGTGTACGCCCAGTTCAGGTCCGACATCTTGCGATGACCTGCCGGGTCAGCCTGCGCAGCGCCGTCCGGATGGAGCTGGCGCGCCAGGACGCGGTAGGCGGCCTGGATCACGTCGGGGTGGGCGCCGGGGTCGACCTGCAGGATCAGATACGCATCGCGGCGCGGCTGCATCCGCAGATCCTACCGAGCGTCAGCGCCGGAAGATGCGGCGCAGCAGAGACCGGCGCTTGCCCGCATCAGCGAGCCTACGTTGTGCCTCTTCGTGCGCCGCGAACTGGCCGGTGACAGCCTCCGCCAGGATCTCGCGGCGGCGCTGGTCGTACAGCCGCCGCCGAAGCTCCTCGATCTTCTCACCAACCTGGCGACGCGCCTCGTCGGCAGCGGTCAGCGCGGTCTGCGCCTTCGCGACATCGGCCTCGGTGCCATCGCCGTGGCCCCGGCGACGCATCTCCTCGGCCCAGCCGTGCTTCGCGCCGATGTAGCGGTTCTCTGCCTCGGCGAGCGACTGCTCCGCCGCGCTGAGGTCGTTGGCAATGCGCTCGCCGAGCGTCATCGGGGCGGCCTGGCCAGCGCCGTCTCCCAGGCGACCGGGCCCACCGGTCGCTCGCGCGACCTCGATCGCGGCGGCCTTATCGGGACGCGTGCTCCCCCGGCTCATCGAATAGCTGTCTTCCTTGTGATGCCGATCATGACCCGCCTCCGCGATATCGAGGCTGACGCCCTAGCCACCGCAGAGAGTCATCTAGAGGTGTTCACGATGGACACCCCCTCGATCTACGTCAAGGATACGCTGAAAGTGACGTGACCGATATGGATCAGGCGCTGCCAGTCGGGTGCAGCGTAGCCGGGCCGCATGGTCGCCCCTTCCGCTATCCGGCCAGGATCGGCGGGTGAGCACGTCGACGCGCGGCCTGGTCTTCACGGGTCCTCGGCGCCCACTGGAGATTGAGGAGCTCGGGCTGGATCCACCCGGCGAGGGCGAGGTCCAGGTCCGGATGGTTGCCTCGGGCGTGTGCCACTCGGACCTGCATGTCGTCGACGGCGAGTGGGAGCGGCCGCACAACGTTGTCCTCGGCCACGAGGGAGCGGCCGTCGTGGAGGCAATCGGCCCCAACGTCGACGGCCTACACGAGGGCGTCCTCGTGGTCCTGGCCTGGACCGCCCCGTGCGAGACATGCCGCGCCTGCAAGCGCAATGAGCCGTGGCTGTGCGCGCAGCCGCCAGGCGATGGCCATCGGCTCACGGCAGAGGACGTGCGGCTGCGACGCCCGGACGGCACGCCGATCGGCGTCTATTCGGGGATCGGCACGTTCGGCGAGCACCAGGTAGTGGCCGCGGCCGCCGCCATTCCCGTCGAGCCGGCCACGCCTCCGGAGATTGCCGCGCTCATCGGGTGCGCCGTGACGACCGGGTTCGGCGCCGTCGTCAACACGGCTGGGGTGAAGGCAGGGGAGAGCGTGGTCGTCATCGGCCTGGGAGGAGTAGGGCTGTCAGCGGTGATGGGTGCGACCCTGGCAGGGGCGCGGACGATCGTCGGACTCGACACCAATGAGCAGAAGCTCGCGCTTGCCCGGCAGGCGGGCGTCACACACGCGACCACCGATGCTGACGAGGTGGGCGCCCTGACCGATGGAGGGGCCGATCACGTGATCGAGGCCGTCGGTCTGACGCGGACGGTGGAGCAGGCGATCGACCTGGTGCGGCCCGGCGGCACGGTGACGCTGGTGGGCATGACGCCGCAGAAAGAGCGAGCGAGCTTCGACGTGTATCGGCTCGTGGAGGACGGCAAGCAGATCCGCGGCTCGACATACGGCTCGGCGACCCCGGCGGTCGATTTCCGGCGTATCGCGCGCCTGTATGCCGAGGGGCGACTGCCGCTGGACCTGCTCGTGACCGAGCGGATCGGCCTTGAGGATGTCAATCGCGCTCTCGAGGCCATGCGTCGAGGAGACGGCGCCCGGCGTGTGGTCGTGTTCTGATCAGCCGCCAGGCTTGACGGCAATCTGGTCGAGCGCCGGCTGAGCCATCGACTGATCGAATGAGTAATGCACGACCCGGTTCGAGACCGCCCGAATGTAGTTCTCGAACGTGTACGGCACCCACGCCACGACGTTCTCCATGAGGTATTGGTCCAGCGCCGCCCAGCACTCGACCTGCGACCCGCCGACCTGGGCCAGGCAGTCATCAATGCGGCTGTCGACGTTCGGCAGGTCGGCCGCCGCGTAGGCCCACGCCTTCAGCAGGTCGGGACTCGCTCCGACCATGGTGCCGTTCGTCACATCGTCACCAAGCGACGTTCGGCTGTCGAAGTTCGAGCTGAAGTACGACGCGGCGTTAAGGTCGTCTTTGCCGTATGCCAGGCCCACGATGAAGCCGAGTCGCTCCTTCGGGTTGAACCAGCGGCCGAACGCATCCTGCGGTTCGACCAGTTCGATTGCCCTCGTGATCGTGCTCATCGACCCGGCGGTCAGCGCGAGCGCGCCTTCGACTCCCCGGTGGGTCCAGCTGAGCTATTGGGTGCAGAACATTGCGGTCCCCGGCGCGATCATCTTGCCCTGCTGCGCTACACCGATATCTGCCGCTTGGCAGCCCAGGCCCGATCCGATGAGCTCCTGACCAACGCAATTCCCAGCTCGATCGCCGAGCGGCTCAAGCACGGCGAGCAGCGGATCGCCGAGCGCTACCCGGAGACGACGGTGCTCTTCTCGGACATCGTGGGGTTCACGCCTTGGGCGCAGCGCACCGATCCCGATCGCGTGGTCGCACTGCTGGATGAGCTCTTCACCCGCTTTGACGAGTTGGCCGTCGAGCACGGGGTCGAGAAGATCAAGACCATCGGCGACTCGTACATGGCCGTCGCCGGCGCGCCCAATCCGCGTCCGGATCACGCTGAAGCCGCACTGGGCATGGGCCGCGCCATGCTCACCGCCTTCGCGGACTGGCGCGCCGCCAACGCGTCGGAGCTCGAGATGCGCATCGGCCTGGCGTCAGGAAGCGTCGTGGCGGGCGTCATCGGTCAGAAGAGAATCCTCTTCGACCTGTGGGGCGACACCGTCAACCTGGCCTCCCGTATGGAATCGTCAGGTGTGCCCGGAAGGATCCAGGTCGCGCCCTCCACATGGCAGCTCCTGCGAGATGGTGCGGATTTCGAGCAGCGGGAGCCGATGGAGATCAAAGGCCTCGGACCGATGGCGACCTACCTGGCGGCAGACGCTCCGCGCTAGCTCCGCTCGGTCTATTTCACCCAGATCTGATCGAGCAGGACGCCATACGAAAGGTTGTATTGGTAGTTCCGCACCCGGGCGGAGACGAAATCACTGCCCTCGTTGAGCAGGGGGGACCACAGGGCCAGATCGACAACCTTGCGATCCGCCTCCGCCCACTTGTCCGCGGCGGCCGATGGATCGGTTGCCTGGAGGTCTCGTGCCTGCTGCACCAGGGCGTCAAGAGCCGGGTCGCAGTAATTGCTGAAACCGTCGCCCTCGGCGCAGGTGAAGCCCGCCAGGAAGGTGTCGGGGCCAGGAAAGTCCTGGACGATCTCGAATGCCCCCATCTGAACGTCCTTGTCCTGAAGGACGGCCTTGAATACGTCGGGGGGCGTCTTGGCGTCTCGCTCGGTGACGTTCTTGAATCCGATCTCTTTCAGCACGCCCACCACGTACTTCGCCAGCGGAGTGAGCCGAGGCACGAAGGGTCCAACAACGATCTTGGCACCGGCGGTGCCCGAGGCGGCAACCAGCTTTCGCGCCTGTTCCACGTCCGGCGCCGCCCATCTCCCACGCCCACCCGCCGCCGGATCCTTCGTGTATGGGCAGTACGGCTGGAACCCCGGGAAGTTGGGCGGGAGGATCTGGCAGGTGATGCTTGTCACGGCGATCCCCCCGCGGAGCTCTGCCACCGCGCTGCGGTCCATCGCCAGGTTCACGGCTCTGCGCACGTCGAGCTTGTCGAAGGGTGGCAGGCGGGTATTCATGAACACGAACATGGTCGACTGCGCCGCCAAGTGCAGTTGCGGGGTGTAGTCCGTCTCCAGCACATGAAAGGCGTCCGCGGGAATCTGCTCGACCATGTAATCCGCGCCACCGGACTGGACCCTCTTCACCTGATCGTGCGCCTCGACGCCTCCCGTCCAGACCATCTCGTCTGCATATCCCGACGATCGGACATGGGGATCCCAGGACCTGAAGTACGGATTGCGCGTCAGACGGACCTCGTTCGTGGAGACTGACGCAATACGGTACGGACCCGTGCTGGGAAACGGCCGCATGGCGTAGGCGAAGTCCAGTGTCGGATTCGGCTTCATGGGCTGGGCAAAACCGCTCGCCAGCTTGTACAGGAAGTCTGCATCCGGCGCATTGAGACGGAACGTGATGGTGTTCGCGGCGTCGTCAGCCACGATGCCCGCCGACAGGTCGCAGCGCTTGCCCGGCGCCGCGCCGCATGCATCGGCTCCCACGATGGCTGTGTAGAAGCGGGCGCCCACCGTCTCGTGGAGGTCCGGATCGAGAATCTGAAAGTTCCGCTCAATCGCGTAGCGGAAGTCACTGGCGTGCAGCGGCGACCCATCCCAGTAGCGGATGCCCGGCCTGATCCGGAACGCGTAGGCTAAGCCGCCGGCGGTCGGCTTGGCGACCGCGGTCGCCAGCGCAGGGATGAGCTGGCTGCCGATGACACCACCGATGCGCGGGTAGCCCACGAGGGTGTCGCCAATGAGCGACCCCAGCTCCGTCCCCACGAACGCCGCCGGGTCAATCGCGAGATTTGCCGAGACGACGACGCGGAGCGTGCCACCCCGGTGGCTGGCCAAGGACGCCCGCGACGCGAACCAGACCTCGTGGTTACCACCGCGATCGCCTGCGGAGCGCTGTTGGTACCGATGCGCACCGGTGCCACCCCTGGGTTGGCGGTGTCGACGCGCAGGACGGCGCTGTTGGCGTCCCCGACCCACAAGGTGGTGCCGTCCACCGCCACCGAGGTGGGGGATCCCCCGACGTTGACCACCCCGAGGACGCTGCCGGATGCCGTGTCAATGCGCGAGACGGATCCGGAGCCGGTGTTCGCGACCCACAGAGCCCCTGCTCCGATGGCCATGGCGCTCGGCCGCCAGCCGACGGGAATGGGTGCAGACAGGGCCGCGCCGCTCGACGGATCGAGGTGACTGACTGCCGCTCCATCCTGGCTGGCGACCCACAGCCCGTCAGGCGCGACCGCCATCGCCACCGGCAGCGAGGCGACGCTGATGGGCGCCGCTGCCTTGCCGGTGGCGGCGTCGATCCTGCTCAAGGTGCCGTCACCTGCGTTCGTGACCCAAACCGCATCCGCGCCGAAGGCGATGGCGGTGGGGTACGTTCCAACGTCGATCTCATCGACGGGTCGGTTCGTGGTCGCGTTGATGCGGGTCACGCTACGGCCCCCGCTGTTCGCGACCCAGACGGACCCGTGGCCGGTGGTGATGCCGGCCGGTGTCTTGCCGACGTCGATGGTCTGGACCACGGCGCGCGTCGATGGGTCGATCCTCGAGACCGTATTGGATTCCGCGTTCGTGACCCACACGGCACCCTCGCCGACGGCGATGCCCGCTGGTTGCCCGTCGACCTTGGTGGCGGCCACGATCTCGTTGCGTCCAGGGTCGATGACGCCGATTGAGTTCTCTGCGACGCCTGCGAGCGCCTTCGGGCGCCAGGGACTCCAGACGAGGGCAGCACCGGCCACGACCACGGCTGTCAGACCGATGGCGGTGGCTGCCGTCAGGCGTGGGTGGCGCTCCCAGAACGGGCGGGCCTCCGCGCGGCGCACGGCAGCCGCACGACGCGCGGCGCGGTCGGCCGTGGTTGGGGTTTCCGCGGCGGCGGATTGCCCGCGACGCGTGACGACGTATAGGCGCCAGGTCCCGGGGACACCCTTCAGCTCGCGCTCGCCCCGGTCGTCGAACTGCAGTCCCGAGCCTGCCGCCAGATCGCGAACCGTGCTCGATGCCAGCAGCTCGCTGCCGCCAGCTGCCGCCATGATCCGCGCAGCGGTCGGCACGCTAATGCCGGTGACCTTCGCGCCGCTCTTCTCCACCTCGCCGACGTGCAATCCTGCCCGGATCTGGATCCCAAGCGCCTGAACCGCCTCGATCGCGTCGAGCGCGCACTCCGCCGCGGCGGCCGGCGCATCGAAAATGGCGAAGAAGCCGTCACCAGCGGTGTCGATTTCGCGGCCCCCGTGCCGCTTCAGAGCCTCGCGTACCAGGCGGTGGTGTTCCTCCACGAGCTCGCGCCAGGCACGGTCGCCAAACTCCGCAGCCACGTCGGTGGAGCCGACGATATCGGTGAAGAGAACGGTCGTCAGGAAGCGCTCGGTCAGACGCCCAGGCACGGCGCGAGTCTGCGCGCGACGCCGGTCCCTTTCAAGACCCGAATACGACGAGGCTTCTCAGCAGTGGCCTGCGGCCTTCAGCACGGAGCGGGCGTGGAGCGTCAGCACTTCGCTCGGCTTGTCTTTCGCCCAGTCGATCACGTCGACAGGCGAGGTCGGGTGGCTCGCGGCTTGCCACCAACTTCGCGTGGTCTGGAACCGGCCATCCGGCAGCCGCTTCGACTCGAGCAGTTCGAGCGGATCGGACGCACGCGGGTCCGCCAGCAGCCTGGGGTCGACCGCGCGCAGGACCCGCAGGCCTGCCAGGAAGTCGTAGTGCCAATAGGCCGGCCAATGCAGGGCGGCCATGCTGGAGTGGATCTGGCGGCGGCCGTCCAGGGTGCGTAAGAGCCGATGCTCGAGCAGCAGCTCAGCCGTGCGGCGGGCGGCGTTGAGCGCATCGAGGTCACCGGTGGCCGCGTAATAGGTGGCCGGGCCTATGGCCGTCGCCCAGCTCTCGTGGAACGAAGACCGGTAGCCCGACGAGCGCACGTCGCAGTTCCAGCCGCCATCGGGCCACTGCCATTCGAGGAGCTTGTCGACCAGGAGGCCGGCGCGCTCGTCATCGGCGTGGCCGAAGCGACTTGCGGCGTAGAGGGCATTGCCCTCCATGCGTCGGCGCGGTAGAGCCCTTTGATCTGCCTGACCAATTCCAGATGGCGCGGGTTGGTGATCCACGTCAGCTCGCGATCGATGGCTTCGTCGAGTCTGGCGCGAACGTCATCGCGGTCCGCCGGCAGCCCGAAATCGGCGAGGGAGACCAGGCGCCAGTGCAGCCCGAACCACTTGCGATACGGGTTGACCTTCGCCACGCTCGCGGTCGCGTCGAACGGCGGGATCGGTCTCCGGCTGGTCCATCAGCCACGTCCGTCCGATAGCGGATGATCGGCTCATCGGACCTGAGCAGCCACTCGATGGCGCCATCGCGGTCGACCATGTCGCAACTCGACGCGGCCTGTCGTCATGTCTACGCCATGAGCCGCTGGTTCGCAATCACCGTGGCGCAGTCGACCCGACATCCTCTATTGGCGGCGAAGCACCCTTGCAGGTTGACGCTTGAACGCTGGCACACAATTGTCGCGTTGTGATCGCATGACCGCTGTGTGACGACCAGCTCGGCTCCGGAAAGGGCGAGCACCGAGCGTAGAACCCTCGGGTTCCTGTTTGCTGACCTCCGTGGCTACAGCAGCTTCGTGGAGCGCCAAGGTGACGCGAACGCCGCCGTCCTCTTGCGCGACTACCGGCGCCTCGTTCGGGATGTGGTCAGCCACTTCGGTGGTGCTGAGATCAAGACCGAGGGAGACTCGTTCTACGTCGTCTTCACCTCAGCGAGCACAGCGGTGGAGTGCGGTTTGACCCTCGTCGAGCAAGCGCTCGCCGCGGGCGGCATGGATGCTGACCCTCGGCAACTTCGCGATCGGGTCGGCGCTAGACATCGGCGACTGGGACTGGGCGGTGCCGCAGATCGAAGAGCTCCTGCAGGGGCCGGTCCCGGCCAGCGAGCAGGCGGGCCTGGAGGCGAGCGCAGCCCTCGTGGCTGGCTATCGCGGCGACTTCGTATCGGCGGAGCGCCGGATCGGCGTCGCAGACGAGCTGTTACAGGGGATCACTCGACGCGAGGAGCTGGGCTGGCACCGGGTGGACCAGGGACGGTTGCTCAACACCGCCGGTCGATTCCGCGAAGCGCATGAGCTCCTGATGACCGTTATCGATCTGAGCCCATCTGCGGCCCTTCCCGCCTTCGGGATCGCCGCTGACGCAGCGGCCCCTAGGCGCGCGAGCTGTTCACCCGCCTCGGCGCAAAGGCGATGCTCGATCGTCTCGATGACGCGCTTGCGGTGGTCCCTGCCACCGCCGGGTAGGTCCCTTGAGATGGCATACTGCGTGCCCAGGCCTCTGGGGTAGTGTCCACCCCCGGTCGCGCGGTGCGACTGACCGTCGGCACAGAGAGAAACGGATGCGCATCGCACAGGTCGCTCCCTTGTTTGAGAGCGTCCCGCCGCGCTACTACGGCGGAACGGAACGGGTCGTCTGGGCCCTCACCGAGGAGCTGGTTCGGCTGGGCCACGACGTGACACTCTATGCCAGCGCCGACTCATTGACCTCGGCGCGGCTCGTCTCCGGGCCGCCACAGGCCCTCCGTCTTGCCGCTTCTCACGACGCGCTTGCGCACCACGTCCTGCAGATGGAACAGCTGATGCGCGAGATCCAGCGCTACGACGTCGTGCACTTCCATACCGATCACATCCAGTACCTCATGGCGCGACGCATGACCACGCCGAGCCTCACCACGCTTCACGGGCGGCTCGATAGCCAGGACCTCGTGCCGCTGTTCCGTGAGTTCGCAGAGATGCCGGTCGTCTCGATCTCGAACGCCCAGCGTGAGCCGCTCCCCTGGCTGAACTGGCTGGGTACGATCCTGCACGGCCTCCCCGCCGACGAGTTTCGCCTGCACGAGCAACCCGGGAGCTATCTCGCCTTCATGGGACGGATCTCGCCGGAGAAGCGAGTCGACCGCGCCATCCGCATTGCGCAGCGGGTCGGCATGCCCGTGAAGATCGCCGCCAAGATCGATCCGGTCGATGGCGACTATTTCGAATCGCTGGCGCCGCTCTTCGCCGATCCGCTGGTCCATTTCCTCGGCGAGATCGGCCAGTCCCAGAAGAATGACTTCCTGGGCAATGCAGCCGCTCTCCTCTTCCCCATCGACTGGCCGGAGCCGTTTGGGCTGGTGATGATCGAGGCCATGGCGTGCGGGACGCCGGTCATCGCGTACCGGGATGGATCCGTCCCTGAGGTCGTCGACGATGGGGTGACCGGTTTCGTGGTGGACGATCTGGATGCGGCGGTGGAGGCGGTCGGCAGGCTTGGCGGCCTCTCGCGCGCGAGGGTGCGGCATGTCTTCGAGAGTCGATTCAGCGCGGAGCGGATGGCACGCGATTACCTGGCGGTCTATGAGCAGCTGGTGCGCGAGACCGACGACGGGGCGATTCGGGGAGCATCGGTTATTCGGAGCATGGCAGACTCAACCCATGAGTCCCCAGCCCGAGCCGGAGCGCCTGGTCACGAGGACGCCTGAAGAGCCGCCCGTCGCAGACGTCGTCGAGATCGGAGATCGCTACTACGTCCTCGCCACCTCGTCCGCGGCGGATCATCTCGATCGCGTCCTCAAGCACGGCGAATCGTTCGCCGTGTTTGACCAGTTCGGCGACATCCGGCCCGTCCACGCCTCGGACGAGGGGATCTACCACGAGGGGACACGCTTCCTCTCCGGACTCCAGATGCGGCTGGCGGGACAGCGTCCGCTGCTCCTGAGCTCGACCGCCAAGCGCGACAACTCGCGGGTTGCGGTCGACCTCACCAATCCGGATATCGGGACTGAGGAAGGTGGCCGAATCGGTCATGGCTCGGTCTATGTGGCGCGGACCAAGGTGCTGTGGGACGGGCAATGCCAGGAGCGGATCGTCGCCCGCAACTTCGCGCTGTCGCCGGTCGAGATCCCGCTCACGCTCCGCTTCGCGGCGGATTTCGTGGACATCTTCGAGGTGCGCGGAATGCAGCGCCCGGAGCACGGCAAGACGCTGGAGCCGGTGATCGGCAAGGACCATATCGTCCTCGGCTACGAGGGCCTCGACGGCGTCGTGCGGCGAACCCGGCTCGTCTTCTCAGAGGGCCCGCTCGAGATCAGCGAGCACGGCGTGACCTTTCAGATCTCTCTCGACCCGCTCGACGCGCTCACCGTGGACGTGTCGATCATCTGCGAGATTGACCGCCGGCGCCCGCAGCCGCTCGGCTTCGACCAGGCACTGAACCTCGCCACCGGGGTGCTGCCGGCGACGCGCGAGCGAAGCTGCCGGGTGAAAGCCTCGAACGAGCTGTTCAACGATTGGGTTGATCGCAGTCTGGCCGACCTGGCGATGATGACCACCGAGACGCCGGAGGGGCCCTTCCCCTACGCCGGGGTGCCCTGGTACAGCACTCCCTTCGGTCGCGATTCGCTGGTCACCGCGCTCGAGTGCCTATGGCTGCAGCCGGAGCTCGCTCGGGGCGTGCTCCGCTTTCTGGCCGCCAACCAGGCCGATGAGCTCGACCCTCAGCGCGACGCTGAGCCCGGCAAGATCGTCCATGAAATGCGGCAGGGCGAGATGGCCGCCCTGGGCGAGATTCCCTTCGGCCGCTATTACGGCAGCGCCGACGCGACGCCCCTGTTCGTGATGCTGGCCGGCGCGCACTACCGCAACACCGGTGACCGTGAGCTGGTCAAGGAGCTCTGGCCCAGTATCCGGCGGGCCCTCGACTGGATCGACCGCCACGGCGACGTCGACGGGGACGGCTTCGTCGAGTACCAGCGCCAGTCGGCGAGCGGCCTCTCCAACCAGGGCTGGAAGGACTCGGTCGACTCCGTCTTTCATGCCGACGGGACGATCCCGCGGGGGCCCATCGCCCTGTGCGAGGTGCAGGGCTACGTCTTTGCCGCCAAGCGGGGAGCCGCCGAGATGGCTCTGGTGATCGGCGATACCGACCTGGCCGATGCGCTCCTCGACGAGGCCGATCGGCTACAGGATGCCTTCGAGGAGGAGTTCTGGTCCGATGAGCTGGGAACCTACGCCATCGCCCTGGACGGCGACAAGCAGCCGTGCCTCGTCCGCTCGTCGAATGTCGGCCACTGCCTCTACACAGGCATCATCAAGGCGCCCCACGCGCGGCAGGCGGCCGATGCGCTGATGGCCGAGAATTCGTTTTCCGGCTGGGGTGTCCGCACCGTCCCCAGCGGGCAGATCCGCTACAACCCGATGTCGTACCACGACGGATCGGTATGGCCGCACGACAACGCCCTGATCGCGGCCGGGCTGGCCCGATACGGGATGCAGGAGCACGCGATCCAGATCCTTGCCGGCATGTTCGACGCCAGCATCCACGTCGACCTGGCCCGGCTCCCCGAGCTCTTCTGCGGCTTCTCGCGCCGCGTTGGTGAGGGACCCACCCTCTACCCGGTCGCCTGCTCCCCGCAGGCGTGGGCCTCGGCTGCGCCGTTCATGTTGCTCCAGGCCTGCCTGGGTCTGGAAATCGATGGCGTGCGCGGCCGCGTGACCCTGGCCCATGCGCGCCTACCCGCCTTCGTGGACGATCTCCAGCTGCACGGCCTCCGCGTCGGCGAGGGCAGCGTCGACCTGCTGCTCACGCGCCAGGAGGGCAGCGTCGGGGTCAACGTGCTGCGCCGCGAGGGATCGGTCGAGGTCGCCGCGACGCTCCGTTAACGCGCGTGCTGCGGCCGGCGATCGGCGAGGCAGGCCGGGCCGCCGAGATTGTTCGATCAGGGGCCCCAGACCCGGATTCGAGCGACGACCTTCCAGTCGAACTGGTTGTCGGCAATCGGCACGATGAATGGCGCATACACCAGGTACACGGCCCTGCCCGCGGCCGAGGGCGGGATGGCGACCCCGATGATGCCGCTCAGCACCGCGGCGCGGCCCGGAATCTCATCCCCCAGGGAATCCGGTCCGCTGACCAATGGCGGGAAGAGAAGCGGATCACCAGCAACGTCGAGCTCGCCTCCGACCCAGACCTGCCAATCGATGTTTCCAATGCCGCTGTCGGACGCGCGGGCCGGCACATAAGCGATATGCAGCTCGACCACGGTCGTGGCCCCGCCGGTGTGGACCGCTTGCTGACGTTCGTCAGCCCGGATCGGGCGCTCGCCGCGGCGCGTGAGAGTGATGGTTCCGTAGCGTCCGCTCCGGTCGATCGCCGCCATGGTCACCGTGTCGCCGGGATTCGTCAGGGTTCGCTCCGCGGATCCGGAGCTCGGCGTGGGAGCGGAGAGCTCGGGAGCGAAGAGTCCGAGGTAGACGACGCCGGCGATAGCGAGGGCCGCCGCCATGGCCAGCACGATCGCCACACGCAGGTATCGGCGTACGTTCATGGCGCCACCTCGACGGGTGCTGCAGCTGGCGTGGGAAGGCGTCGCAGCTGCGCAATGATGATCGCCGTCACGATGAGCGCTCCGCCCAGCAGCTGCAACGCGGATAGCTCCTGGCCGAGCAGCAGCCAGGCGAGGCCGGAGGCGAAGATCGGCTCCGTGGACGACGCGATGGCTGCCACCGCTGCCGAGATGACCCGCAGCGCGGCGACCGCCAGCAGGAATGGAATCAGGGTCCCAAGGAGGCCGACGGCCAGCACCCGGAGGCTCACCTGGGGGTCGGTCAGGAGCTCGAGCGGCCAGTCCCATAACGGCAGCGCGATGCTCCAGATGATTGCGGCGACCACGAAACCTATGAAGAGCGAGGTCGCCGGATGCGTGCCGCGCCGACCAGCTGCCTCAGCGCTGACGAGGTAGGTGCCATAGGTGATGGCCGCAGCGATCCCGGCCGCCAGACCGATGCCATCAACGCTCGCCAGCCCTGCGTACGCGCCGCTTACCAGGACGGCGCCGATCAGGGTCAGCCCGGCTGCCAGCCATGCGAGCCCGCCGGGAGCCTCACGCCCGACGAGCGCTGTGCCGACGAGCACCAGCACGGGAGCGGTGTACTGCAGCGAAATGGCGACGCCCACGTCGAGCCGGTCGATCGCCAGGTAGTACGAGAAGTTGACGGCCACGATCGCCAGGCCGAAGAGGACGAGGACAGGTCGCGCGGACCGCGGCGGCCACAGCAGGTCGCGGCGTCGCAGGACCAGGTACGCGGCGAGCGGGACCAGCGCCACCACGACCCGGGACTCCGCCATCCGCTCAGGGCTGAGGCCACGCTCAAAGGCGCCCTTGGCGATCACCGCCGAGAGGCCCCAGCAGAACGCTGCCACCACGCAGGCGAGCGTCGCCAGGATCACGGCGCGGGGCGGGGGACTCGAGTGCATCGGCGCGAGGCTAGCAGCCCACGGCAGTCGCGGCGGCTAGTCCCCCGGGAGCATCCCCCGCAGCCGGAGAAAGGCTTCGTTCGACGGCTCGCGGCCCAGGAAGGCGCGCACCAGGTCATCGGCGGAGCGCGAGCCGTTCGGCTCCAGGATTTCGCGACGATAATCGGCGCCGACGGCGGGTGAGAGGACTCCTTCGCTGGCGAATCGGCCGAACATGTCATCACCGATCACCTCGGACCACACGTAGCCGTAATACCCCGCGTCGTAGCCGCCCATCACGTGGGCGAAGCTGGAGAGCATAAAGGTGCCCTCGGGATACGGCATGCGCGTCACCTCGTAGGCGGAGCGGGTCACCTCGTCGAGGTCCGGGGAGGCGTCGCCGGCATGCAGCCCGAGGTCGAGCGCCCCGTAGAAGGTCTGGGTGGCGGTCTTGATTCCCACATTCAGCATGCGGGCGCCCACCAGCTGTTCCGCCAGCTCCGCCGGCATCGGCTCACCGGTCCGGTAGTGCCGCGCAAACCTGCCCAGGACCGATGCGTCCCAGATCCAGTGCTGCATGATCTGGGACGGCGCCTCCACGAAGTCCCACTCGGTCTCGGCACCCGAGAACCGGGCGAACTCCGCGCGAGTAAGGCTCATGTGCAGGACGTGGCCGAACTCGTGGAAGAGGGTCTCGACCTCGCGATGAGTCAACAGCGAGGGACGGTCTCCGGAGGGTGGCGTGAAATTGGCGACGATCGCACTGACCGGCCGCTCGTACTCGCCATCGGCTCGACGATGGCCGAGGACGAGCGCGTACGCGGCGGCGTGCCCGAACTTGCCCTCACGCGGAAAGAGATCGGCGTAGAAGTGGGCGATCAGATCTCCGCTGGCGGCGTCGTGAATCTCGTACAGACTGACCGATGGGTGCCAGGCACCCGTCTCCTCCAGCTGCCGATAGGTGAGCCCCAGCACCTCGCCGGTGATCTCGAAGAGGCCCTCCATGACAGCGTCGAGCGGCAGGTACTCGCTTACCAGCGACTGCGCGACGCCCCTGCTGCGGCGTGCCTGGTCGTCGTAATAGCGCCAGTCCCAGACCTCCAGTTGCGCATCCTGGCCGTCCGCCTTCATTGCCGACGCGAGCGTCTCCACCTCGCGCTCCGTGGCGGCGGCGACCACCGGAACCAGCTCCGCGTAGAAGTCGGCCACGCGCTGCGGCTCGCCGGCCATCTTGAGCTCCATGCTGTAGTGCGCCCAGGTGGGATGGCCCAGCAGCTCGGCGATCCGCTGGCGGAGGCCAAGCGCCTCGGCGAGGAGCGGCCGGTTCGCCTCGACGCTGCGGTTCCAGTGCTTACGGAAGAGCTCCTCGCGCAGCGACCGGTCCCGCGCCTGCTCGAGGAATGGGTTCAGCTCTGGATAGTCGAGGCTGACCCGATACGTGCCTTCGCGCGCCCCGGGGGAGAGCCGCTCCACGTATTCGTTCGGCAGGCCGGCGAGCTGTTCGCGCGTGACGTCGATCTGGTCGCGGTACTCGTTGACGTTGCGCTGGAACGCGACCTCCAGCTCGACCAGCCGGTTGCGGAGGCCCTCGAGCTCCGCGCGCTCCTCGGGGCCGAGCTCTTGTCCGGCGCGGCGGAAGTCGCGCAGCCAAAAGTCGAACAGGCGGCGACGCTCGCCGTCGAGAGCGGCAGCCTCTTCGGTGTCCCTGAAGGCGCGCACCGCGCGGTAGAGGTCCTCGCGGAAGGCGACTCCCACTCGCCACTTGTTGATCCGCTCCTCGGCGTCCTGGCCGGCGTCGCGGACGGCGGGATCGGTGTGAACCTGGGCCATGAACGCGCCGCGCCCGTAGCCGACCGCCACTGCCGCCAATGCCAGCTCCAGCGGGAGCAGCGTCGACTCAAAGGTTGGCGCGGCGCTGGCGGCGGACCCCAGGAGGGAGTTGGCCGTCGCAAGGGCTGCGTCGGTCTCCGAGGCGACCGACGCAACCGTGACCAAGGCGAAGTCGTACAGCACGCCGCGATGGTAGCGGGCTAGGCGGTCCGTCGCAGCCAGGCGCCCCGTCTGCCCGCGTAGCGCGCATCAGTGCCTCTCCATACGCCACGGCAGCCGTTACGCGCATGCCCGATTCCGAGTCGTACGCGCTATGTACGCGCAGAGCCGCTCGAGTAGCTCGCGATCGTTCCCCGGCTCCCCGCGCAAGGTGCGGGCGAGACCGGGGGCGCGCATCATCATTGAGGTCAGATGCCTCAAACCGCGCGGCAGGCCGTCAGCCCTGGACACTGCGCTTCGGTTGCGTCATCGCCCGCACCAGCCCCGAGTATGCGCCGCACCCACAAGTGGTCCGCCGTGCCTGTGCGACGGCTAGTTCGGCAGCTTCCCGCCGTCCTGTCCGCCGTCGCCTCCGCGCCGCAGGAAGCGCTCGATGTCGGAGATCAGCTCGTCTCCGGTCGGCAGCTGCGCCTCGTCCGCCATCTGCTCGAGTCGCTCGACATGCGCCTTGGTCGTCTCGTCTCCGGAGGTCGCCGCATCGAGAAGCGTGCGGGTCTCGAGCGCCTTCATCGGCAGGTCGCCGAGCGGGAGGTCGAGGCCCAGGTACAGCCCGACGTGCCGCAGCAGCTCGATCGATGCCCCCGGATAGGGGGTCGAGACATAGTGCGGGATCTGGGCAAAGAAGCCGAGGGTCGCCACTCCAGAGCGCGAGACCGCAAGCTCAAGGACCGATAGCGCCGCCGACGGGACCCGGAGATGACCCTTCGGGCCCATGGCCACGCCCTCGGGCAGGAGCCCCGACACGGAAGCGGTGCCCAGGATGGGAACCGGCCGGGTGTGCGCAACCGCGGCCGGGATCGCCCCCAGGCTCACCCAGCTCGTCACTCCCAGCTGCTTCACGAGCTTCACGAGGTCCGCGCTGAGCTGCTGCCATCGGTAGTCGGGCTCGGCGCCGGTCAGGACGAGCAGGTCGCGATCCCCGACGCTGGTCGCCACCAGCTGAAGCTCAGGCCAGTCCAGGTTGCGCAGCGAGCCGTCGACCACATCCAGGATTGGCCGACGCGCCCGGTAGTCGAAGAGCCGATCGCCGTCGAACGTCGCCAGCGGCCGGCTGTCCCCGGCGAGCTGATTCACCGCGAGCGTGGCGGCCGACCCGGCGTCGATCCACCCGTCCAGCGCCGCGACCAGGACCGGAGCGCGGAGCTCCCCGGCATCCTGAAGTTCGTAGAGAGGCATAGCGAAAGCATACGGCCAGCGCCGCCCGCCGGCTCGGCGGCACGTCGGATTGCGCTGGCCGTCGGGCCGGAGTGAGGGCAGACTACGAAGGTGATCTGTCCTCGATGCGGCAAGGAGAACCCGGCGGAGGCCAAGTTCTGCCTCGAATGCGGCAACAGCCTGGAGGAAGCCACGCGCCCGCGCCGCGAGGAACGGAAGGTCGTGAGCGTCCTCTTCGCCGACCTCGTGGGGTTTACCTCGCAGGCAGAGCGGATGGATCCCGAAGAGGTCCGCGCAATCCTTCAGCCATATCACGTGAGCCTGCGCGCAGATCTCGAGCGCCACGGAGGGACGGTCGAGAAGTTCATCGGCGACGCGGTGATGGCGCTGTTCGGCGCCCCCGTCGCCCACGAAGACGATCCCGAGCGAGCGGTGCGAGCCGCGTTGGCGATCCGCGAGACGCTGGCGAACGACGGGCGACTGCACGTCCGGATCGGCATCACGACCGGCGAGGCGCTGGTCGCGCTCGAGGCGCGCCCCGAGAGCGGTGAGGGCATGGCCGCGGGGGATGTCGTCAACACGGCAGCTCGCCTGCAGGGCGTGGCGCCTGTCGACGGCATCCTGGTGGACGAATCGACGTACCGAGCAACCAAGCGCGCGATCGAGTATCGGGAGCACGCGCCCGTCGTCGTCAAGGGCAAAACCGAGCCGATCGCGGTTCGGGAAGCCCTCTCGGCACGAGCTCGCTTCGGCGTCGACGTGCGCCAGATCGGCCAGGCACCGCTCGTCGGACGGACCCGCGAGATCGAGCTCCTGGCGGGGGCGTTGACACGGGCTCGAGACGAGCACGAGCCGCAGCTCGTCACCCTGGTCGGCGTCCCGGGCATCG
The DNA here is from genome assembly GCA_030854405.1 of Chloroflexota bacterium. The sequence goes on from JALYTG010000001.1 coordinate 27,181, forward strand.
GTAAGAGCCGTGTCGTCTGGGAGCTCTTCCAGCAGGTCGACGCGACGCCCGACCTCGTCGCGTGGCGCCAGGGGCGCTCGCTCCCGTACGCGGAGGGGATCTCGTATTGGGCCCTGGGTGAGATCGTGAAGGCGGAGACGGGAATCCTGGAGACGGACTCCGTCGAGGATGCGCGGGGCAAGCTGGCGAGAGCTCTCGCCGCCCTCTCACTCGAGCCGTCAGATGCCGAATGGATCGAGCGGCACCTGCGCCCGCTGATCGGGCTGGAGGTCAGCACCGAGCTGCGTGGCGACCACCGGGCCGAGGCATTCGCGGCATGGCGCCGCTACCTCGAGGCGCTCGCCGGGCAGAGGCCGCTCGTGCTCGTCTTCGAGGATCTGCACTGGGCGGACGACGGCCTGCTCGACTTCCTGGACCACTTGGTCGATTGGGCCACTGGCGTGCCGATGCTGATCGTCGCCACCAGTCGGCCCGAGCTGCTGTCGCGCCGCCCGGGATGGGGCGGCGGTAAGCCGAACGCGGTCACGATCTCGCTGTCGCCTCTCTCCGATGCGGAGGCGGGTCGCCTGGTGGCGAGCCTGGTCGAGCGCGCCGTGATCCCCGCATCCCTGCGCGAAGCCGTGCTTGATCGAGCCCAGGGCAATCCCCTGTACGCGGAGGAGTTCGCTCGCCTGGTCGGCGAGGGCGGCCGGCTCGATGACCTGCCGGAAACGGTGCAGGGGATCATCGCGGCCCGGCTCGACGCGCTCACGCGCGACGAGAAGGAGCTCATCCAGGACGCCGCCGTGGTGGGAAAGGTGTTCTGGAGCGGTGCCGTCGCGCAGATGCGCGGCGGCTCGCGTGCCGAGGTCGAGCAGCCGCTCCACGCCCTCGAGCGGAAGGAGTTCGTGCGCCGGGAGCAACGCTCCTCAGTGGACGGCGAGACGGAATACGCGTTCCGCCACATCCTGGTGCGCGACGTCGCGTACGGGCAGATCCCTCGCGGCGAGCGAGCCGAGCGCCATGCCATGGCGGCAGAGTGGATCGAATCGCTTGGTCGTCCCGCCGATCACGCGGAGCTGCTCGCGCAGCACTACCTGTCGGCGATCGATCTCGCCAGGGCCGCCGGCCGCTCGATCGATGCGTATGCCGCTCGTGCCGGCGAGGTCCTTCGCGATGCCGGCGATCGCGCATCGGCGCTGAACGCGTTCGCGCCCGCGACGCGCTACTACAAGGCGGCATTGGATCTCACCGCTCCAGAAGATCCCGATCAGCCTCGGCTATTGTTCAAATACGGGAAGGCGCTGTGGGTCTCCCAGGCGACAGGTGCCGATACGCTGCGCGAGGCAGAGGCGGGCCTGCGCGCAGCCGGAGCGCTTGATACCGCGGCGGAGGCGGCCGTCCTCCAGGCCGAGGCCGCGTGGGATGCCGGCGACCACGCACAAACGTCGGAGCACCTTGCCCGGGCCGCGGCGCTAGTGAAGGACCTGCCGGATTCCTTCTCGAAAGCGTATGTTCTCAGCGATCTCTCCCGATACCAGATGCTCGCAGCGCAGTACGACCTCGCCATGTCCCTCGGGGCGCAGGCACTCGCCATTGCTGAGGCTCTCGGGTACGACGAGGTCCGTGCTCACGCGCTCAACAACATCGGGACTGCGCGGGCGTACATCGATTACCTCGGCGGCGTGACTGAACTCGAGAGCGCCCTCGAGATCGCCACGGCGATCAACTCGCCTGAGGCGGCGCGAGCGATGAACAATCTTGCCAGCGTGCTCTGGGTCCGCGGTGACAGCAAACGCGCGAAGCAGCTCTGGCGCCAAGCCGTCGTCATGGCCCGCGAGCTGGGCGCTGCTTCGACGGAACGCTTTGTCCGCGGCCTCCTCCCGGTCCTCGACTACTCCGAGGGTAGTTGGGACACCGCCCTGCGTTCCTTCGATGAGTTCATTGCGGAAGTCGAGGGCGCGGGTGGCCACCAAACGGTGGGCATGTGCCGCGCCTATCGAGGCCGGATACGCTTCGCGCGTGGCGACTTCGATGGCGCACGCGAGGACGCCGAGCGGGGCCTTGCGGCGGGCCGTCGCGCGCAGGATCCGGAGGCGCTGCGACCCGGGCTGCTCTTCATGGCCTGGTTCAGCCACCACTCTGGCCGTAGCAAGGAAGCCGGTGCGCTCCTCGATGAATTGCTGGCGCAGCTCCAACCCGGGAGTGGTGAGCTCTCTGAAGACGTGGTGGAGGTGGTCCTCCTACTGCTAGCGCTCAGACGCGACACGAATCTGCTGCGCGCCACGATGGCCCGGAGCGCTCGCTGGACGGAGCTTCTCGACATGATCATCGGCGGAGACGTGACGGCAGCGGCGGACCTCTGCGATGAGCTCGGAGTCCTGCCGGAGGGCGCGCTCCTTCGTCTTCACGCGGCTCGCGTCCTGGCGAGCGAAGGACGCGCATCAGATGCGAGGGTGCCATTGCAGAAGGCAGTCACGTTCTGGCACTCCGTGGGCGCGACACGTTTCGTTGACGAGGCCGAGGAGCTCGCTGCAACGTTGGGACCAGTCGTGCCCGCGGCACGACGCAAGCGTTCGACCGCGGCTAGGAAGCGGCCCTGAGGTCGAGAGGTCTGTGCCCCTCAGTTGGTGAGCGCCACCGTTGTGATTCAGCGCCAGAGCGTAACGATGACCGCGATGACAAGGAGCTTCAGGAGCCAGTCGCCAGTGGCTGCCAGTGCCGTTCTACCGGCTGGTCCTCTGGGGCCTCGTCACCGGCGTCTGGCTGCTCGTCTCATCTCCCAGTCCAGACGCCATACCCGCCGGGAGCAGCTAACCGCGGACTGCATCGGTTCGGTCCGTACCGATGAGGTTCGAAGCTTGCCGGAGTCTGATGTATAAGCCCCTGGTGAGAGATCCACGGCCGGCTACAGCTAGCGAGGAGACAACATGAACCTGAACAGCATCCTGATCGGGTCGGAGAACCCGCAGCGTCTGGCGGACTACTACACCAAGCTCTTGGGCGAGCCGGCCTGGAACCAGGGCGGCTACATCGGCTGGCTGATCGGCTCGGGAGCGATCACGGTGGGGCCGCACGACCAGGTCACGGGCAAGAACCCCAACCCAGGCCGGATCATCTGGAACATCGAGAGCGCCGACGTGAAGGGCGACTTCGAGCGCTTCAAGGCGGCCGGCGCGACCGTGGTCCAGGATCCGTACAAGCCCGGGGAGTCATCCGACGAGAGCGGTCTGATCGCCACCTTTGCCGATCCTGATGACAACTATTTCCAGCTCATGAGCCCGATGCAGCCGGACACGCCTGCCTGACGGCGTCGCGGGGATCGGGCCGCAGCAGCTACTGGCTGCTGAAGGGTGAGCCGTCAATCGGCTCGAAGGCAGTGCAGGCACGCCCGGATGGCCCGCTCCGGCAGGGCGATCCGGGCCGCGAGGTTTATCCATAGTCTCGCCCGCGTGTCGGCGGGCGCATCCTCACACCACGTGAGCACCGCGCCCAGCCGCTGATATCGCTGGTAGAACGCACGTGTCCCTTCGAACCCTCGACCGGCAAAGAACGCTTCGTCTTTCGCGTCGGCCCTCGCCCGCAGCGCGCGGGTCACGGCGGCGACGTCGAGCGCCTCCGCGCTATCGCCATCGATCGCGATGAGCAGCGCGTTCGGCACGCTGGGTGGCATTTGACGCAGCTTCGCCAGCAGCGGCCCGCCGTAGCCGCGAGCGTCCAGCACTCGGCGCTGCCTCGTCACTTCCAGGTTGAAGCTCCGCTCTCCCCGGAATGTGACCGTGAAGTCCGGCCCGATCTGGCGCGACCCGTATGCCTCGAACGCCAGCTCGATCCGCTGATCCGCGAGCAGCAGATGGGCCGCCCGCAGCTCCGCCCGCACGTCCCGTTTTCCCTCCGCGTCCGTAGCGCTGCGCAGCTTCTTCCGGATCTTGTCGCGGTGCGACTCGGCGAACGCACGGAACCGCGCTGAGCCGGCGAGCCACCCGGCGATCTCTTCGGCCAGCGGATCCCCGCGCACGCCATCGAACAGATAGTGCGCGAGGCGCTCGACCGTGCTCGCGGGGGCCGCAGCGCGCGCCATGCCGGCCTAGGTGACCGCTGCGGTGTGGTGGTCCGTGAGATCCAGGCGGACGAGCAGACGGGGGAGGCCGCCGCTCTTCGCATCGGTGACGAGCACTCGGCGGAACCCGGCCGCGTCGAACATCGAGGCGATGCCGACGAAGCCCGCGCCCACCTCAACGCGGTCTCCGCCGGGATCGATCGGATAGGCCTCGACGCCGGGTGCGCCCGCACGCCGCGCCGCGTCGACGACGCCGCCGAGCAGCGCCCTGGCGATTCCACGCCGGCGATATCCGGGACGGATGCGAAAGCAGCCGATCGACCAGACCGGGAGGTCGTCCAGCGCAGGGATCGTTCGCGAATGCTGAAGGCGGGGAGTCTCGGTCCGAACCCCCACCCCGACCCAACCGACCGCCACCCCGTCGAGATACGCGACGTAACCGGGTGCGGGTGGCCCGCCCCGCATCTGCTCCCGCAGGAGCTGCGGTCGCGACTTGCCCCTCGAGAGGGCCTTGGCATCGGCCCCGCGCCATGCCTGGCACCAGCAGCCCTGCTCGCCACTCCCATCCAGCACCTCGCTCACGTCGGACCAGCGGTCGACTGTCGCGGGCACGATCTCGGGAGTGGCGGCCTCGGTCATGGCGCATACCCTATCAACCGATGACGACATGGGTCTGCGAGAGTGGTCGTCCGACGAGCCCGCGCGACGAGGTGGTCGGGACCGTGGTCGGACCGATGAGTTTCAGGGTGCGCCAGAGTCTTCCCAGCATGAGAAGGAGCCACTGACCGATGCAGGACGCGATTCCCGGCTTCGAAGGCACCGTGATCGGTCCGGGCGACAACGGCTATGACGGCCATCGCGAGGTGTGGAACGCGATCGTCGACCGTCGCCCGGCGCTCATCGCCCGCTGCTCGCGCCGCGGTGATGTCGCCTCGGCGATCCGCTACGCCCGGACGCGCGACCTCGAGATCGGCGTGAAGTGCGGCGGGCACAGCGTGCTCGGCCTGTCGGTACCCCAGGACGGGCTCATGATCGACCTCACACCGATGGATGCCGTGCAGGTCGACCCCGAGGCGCGGCGGGCCGGCGTGGGCGGTGGCGCTCTGCTCCGGTACCTGGATCGTGCGACACAAGCGCACGGCCTGGCGACGACCGCCGGTAATGTGTCGCACACCGGCGTGGGCGGGCTCACTCTCGGGGGCGGGATGGGCTGGCTGGCGCGACAGGCCGGCCTGGCCTGCGACAACGTCGAGGCGTATACGGTCGTGACGGCTGATAGCGCGACCATTCGCGCCACGCCGACTAACCACGCCGACCTGTTCTGGGGGCTGCGCGGTGGGGGCGGCAACTTCGGGGTCGTGACCGAGTTCGAGTTTCGCCTCCATCCGGTGGCTGGCCACGCGCTTGCGGTGGAGCTCACGTTCGACGCGGAACAGGCTGTGGAGCCGATGCGACGCTGGCGAGACCTGCTCACAGAGGCACCGCGGGCGGCATCGCTCACGGCCGACGCGGTGACGGTCGACGGACGACCGGTGGTCGCCATCGGCTATGTCTGGGTCGGCGACTCGGATGAGGCGCTCGCCTATCTGCCGACGATGCGCAGCATCGGGACCCCGAGCGACGAATCGGTGCGCAAGATGAGCTACCTCGAGCTCCAGAGCAGCGGCGACGAGGCGCATCACCATGGGCTACGGCGCTACGCGACCGGGCACTACCTGACCGAGCTCTCCGATGCGGCAATCGATGCGTTCCTGACCCGCGGTGTCAAGGCAGCCGATGGGGTCGACTGGAGCCGCGTGGCTGCGGGCGGCTTCCAGGCGTATGGCGGTGCCATCGCGGAAGTTTCGAACGAGGGCTCGGCTTTCGGCCACCGCGATGCGCTGGTCGAGTTCTTCGGGGGCCACACCTGGGCCGATGCGGCCGAGGACGAGGAACGCATGACATCGGCTCGCGCGTTCGGCGCCGTGCTCGAGCCGTTCGCGAGCGGCGTCTACGTCAACGCGCTGTTCGAGACCGGCGAGGACGGCCTGAGGCGGGCGTACGGGGACGCGAAGCTCGCTCGCCTGGCCGCCCTGAAGCGACGGTACGACCCGGAGAACGTCTTCCACCTCAACCAGAACATCGCCCCAGCACCGTAAGGCGGCTCCCTGCGACGGAACTCCGCGCTCGGCTATCGCGCGGCGTAGCCCAGGTACAAGACCCCAGAGTCGAACGTCCGGGTCTCGGCCAGCTGGAGGCGGATCGGGCTCGCGAGCTTCGGGAAGAACGGCGTGCCGGCTCCGAGGATGACCGGGTGTACGAGCAGTCGATACTGGTCGACCAGGCCACGGCGGATGAACGCCGACGCCAGGGTCGGACCACCGATGTCAATATCGCCGTCGAACTCGGTCCTCAATCGTGCGAGCTCGTCGCCGATGTCGCTGGTCACGAGCCGGCTGTTCCAATCGACGGTCCTGAGCGTGGACGAGAAGACGACCTTCGGCATCGGCTTCCAGATCCGGGCGAACTCGAGCATGGCCTCGGTCGCGGATTCATCGGCCTCGGCGGTCGGCCAGTACGCCGCCATCAGCTCGTACATGCGTCGGCCGTAGAGCGACGCGTCCATCTCGCGAGCGCGATCGTTGAACCAGTTATGGAGCTCCTCATCCACATTCGCCCAGTCGAGGCTATGGTCGGGTGTCTCGACGTACCCGTCGAGCGAGACGTTCATCGAGTAGATCAGCTTGCCCATCTGGCGGCTCCGACGTCTTTCTGCGCGGCTAGTGCGCGATCTCCCAGATGTGGCCGCCGGGGTCGCGGAAGCTGGCGGTTCGTATTCCCCAGGGCCGATCCATCGGACCGTTCAGCAGCTCCACTCCGCGCCTGGCCAGCTCCGCGCAGGTGGCATCCACGTCGTCGACTTCGATCGTGAACTGAACGCGTGGCCCAGCCTCGCGATCTGCCACCGCCGCCGGCGCGATCAGCTCACGCGCCGCCGTCGTCCTCAGCAGGTTGATGAGCGTGTTCTCGAACTTGAACACCGCCGAGTCGTCGTCTTCGAAATGGACCGGCAGGCCAAAGACCTCGCGGTAGAACTTCTTCGCCGCGTCCAGGTCTTCGACGAAGACGGTGATTGAACTGATACCCCTCGGCCACGATTCCAACTCCGGCACCTTTCTGAGCGTTGCCACCAGACCTTCGCTACCCCTCAGACCGCGGACCGACGGAAAACTCATCGCATGATGGTCGTGGCGCGGCTGACGTCGTCACATGGTGATGACGACTTTCCCCTTCGCGTGCCCTGCGTCCACGTACATGAGCGCCTCCGGGACCTCGCGCAACGGGTAGCGGCGGTCGATGGCGGGTGCGATCTTCCCGTCCGCGACGAGCTTCTCGAGCGCAGCCACGTCCTCCCGCTTGAACGGCTTCCACCAGGTCATGATCGCCACCGTCTGCTTCCCGGACCGCGAGAGGAGCGGGCCCATCACCAGCGCCTGGAGCATTCGGGGGATCGTGCCTCCGACGACGACGTAGACGCCGGTCGGACTCAGCGCCCGCCTCCAGTCGCGGATCGAGTCTTTGCCGGCGATGTCCAGGATCCAGTCGTAGCGTTTCGCGCGCGGGGGGAACTGCTCACCGGTGTAGTCGATGACGTGGTCTGCGCCGATCGAGCGCACGAACTCCATCTTCTCGGTCCGGCTGACGCCGGTCACCTCCGTTCCGAGCGACTTGGCGATCTGCACCGCCCACGGCCCGACGCTGCCCGATGCGCCATTGACCAGGACCTTGTCCCCGGGCTTGATCGTCCGCCCGCCGCGGAGGCGCAGGCCCTGGATAGCCACGATGGCGGCTTCAGGGATGGTCGCCGCCGTTTCCATGGTCATGGTTGCCGGCTTCATCGCGAACGCCTTCTCACGAGCGCACACGTATTCGGCGAAGGCGCCGAACCCATACGCGGTCATGTTGCCGTACACCTCGTCGCCGGGCTGGAACCTGGTCACGTCCCCGCCGATCGCCTCCACCCGACCTGCCACGTCCAAGCCAAGGCGACCAGTCCTTGGGCGACGCAAGCCGGTGAAGAGGCGCCCGAGGAGAGGCCAGCCGCGCAGGTAGTCGAGGTCCGCGCGGTTCAGCGATGCCGCAGCGACCCGCACCAGCACCTGGTCGTTGGTGGGCTCGGGCTTGGGCACATCTGCGAACCGGAGGACATCCGGTGGTCCGTACCTGGGCCACACGATCGCGCGCATCGTCTCGCGGTCGGCGGAAGCACCCATCGGTCAATCGTACGCGCGGCGGTCTCGAGGCGATGACGGCTAGCCGGCGTCGATCACGCAGAAGCGGTTGCCCTCGGGATCCGCGAGGATCACGTAGTGGGCATCGGGCGGTCGACGATCCCAATGCACCTCGGTGGCGCCCAGGGCGATCAGGCGTTTGACCTCAGCGCCCTGGTCCGCGGCGTACAGGTCGAGATGGGTGCGCGGCGGGATCTGGAGCGCGGAACGAACCCGGTCAAGCGAGACGTTCGGCCCGACGCCGTTCTTCGGCCGCAGCAGCGCGAAGTCGTCGTCGTCCCCCTCCCGGGGCACGTAGTCGAGCGCCGCAGTCCAGAACGCTTTCTGGCGCTCGAGAGCGTCGACGCGGATGACGATGGAGCCGATGGTGAGTCGGGAATCCACGTTTAGAGCTCCGCGGCGAGGCGCCGGGCGGTGTAGGCCGCCCAGGGCTCGGCGGGGTTGCGCTCCGTCCGCTGGAACTCGGCGTTGCTGCTGGCGAGAAGGGCTGCCAACTGGTCGGTTGTGACCTCGTGCCCGACCAGGGTGCCGATGCCGTGCTCGACCGCGTATTCGGCATACCATCGCGGCCAATCCCGATCGTAGACACCGTTCAGGTCGGTCCCCTCATAAACCCCGTGTGCCTCCTCCGCCTGCACGAGCAGCGTGTTGATTGCCTCGGTGCGGTCGGCTGCCATGAGTTCTCCTCTGAGGTGGGCGGCATGGCGCCTCACCCGTTCCTCTGCTGCCCCTCGAGGAAGTCGAGGACGACCGCGGCGAGGAGCGGCGAGCCGGCGAGGTTGTAGTGGGTCAGCCCGGGCAAGATCGCCAGTGCGTGGCCACCCTTCGGCCGCCCCTCGCCCATCCAGCCGCCATCGCGCAGGCCGCCGTCGAGGAGCTTGAAGATTTCGACGTAGTGGCTCGGCGGCGCCATGTCGGCATCGGCAGCGACGATCAGGGTCGGGACCTTCAAGGCCCCGACCTCCTCGCTGTAGTCGAAGTCCTTCGCCATCGCCTGACCGATCTTGTCGAGCAGCCGCCCGAAGTCCTCGGGGCGCGGCGCCACGCGCTGGTAGAGCTGGTACATCGGCGTGTCCTTCATGAACTCGACCGCCGCAGCGCTCACCTGGCCCTGCTGCGCCAGCATCTCGGCCGGGATCGCGTCGCGCCGGATGTTCGCGGAGACGGCGACGAGCCGGCCGATCTTGTCGGGGTACTTGAACGCCGTGTGCATCGCGACCCCGCCGCCCAGCGAGTAGCCGACGAGGTCCGGCTTCTCGAGCCCGAGGTGATCGATCAGCGCCGCGATGTCGTCGGCCATGAGCGCGAGGTCGAGGGGCCGATCAATGTCTGCCGTACGGCCGTGACCCTGGAGGTCGGGCGCAATGACCTGGTGGTTCTCCGCCACCGTAGGGAGGATGGGCCCGAACATCTCGCCTGATCCGAGCCCGCCGTGCAGCAGGATCATCGGCCGCCCTGCACCGTGGGTCTCGTAGTAGAGGTTGATGCCGTTGACGTCGGCGTACTCGCCGCTGGCCTTGGTGTAGGTGGTCCATTCGGTGGTCACGGTGGGGCTCCTCGCGTCATCGTCGTGATGTAATGCTAATGAGACCCGAAGCGTTCCGCGAACTCATCGGCTCGCAGCCGGCAGGATGGCGAGCCCGGCCTTCGCTTCACTCGTCGCCGAGGACGGTCCCCGCGATCAGTTGGTCATCCGCCTCCGGCGTGTGCCTCCGCGACGTTGCCGATGATCTCGGCGAGCTCACGGGGACGCGACCACATCGGCCAGTGGCTGCTCGGCAGGTCGACCCAGGTCGCGTTGCGGAGCTCGGGGATGCCAGCGAGAAATGCCCAGTCCGGATGCTCCTTGGCGTAGGTCCGGTACTGCTCGGCGGTGAACCCCGTGCAGATCAGCGTGCTCGGGATGTCGCGCCGCGCGTCGTTGGTCAGTTCGGCACCCTCCCGTATGAGGCTGCCGGGGACCGGTACGGCCCGCTGCCGGAACGTCTCCTTCTGGGCCTCGCTGAGCCCGTCGAGGTTCTCCTCCTCCTCGATCTCCGCCCAGACCATCGGCTTCTCAACGTCCTTGAAGTCCGGGTTCAGGGCGCCCTTGCCGGGAGCCGTATCGACGTAGACCATTGCGGCGATCCGATCGGGGACGCGGTCGCTCGCCGCGTAGCCGCTGAATCCGGTGGCGCTGTGGACGGCAAGGACGACTGGCGCGGGCGCCGCCTCGACGGCCTCAACGATCGCGTCGACATGGTCCGCGAACGTGATCCCGGAGCGATCGGTGTCCACCGAGTCGAGGCCGGGGAGCGTGATGGCGGTAACGTCGTGGCCGTCGGTGCGCAGTGTGTCGGCGACCGCGTCCCATGCCCACGCGCCGAGCCAGAACCCGGGAACCAGGATGATGGGTGCTGAAGACGCTTCTCGATTCTCAGCCATGTCGCTCCCCTTCGTATTCTTGCGGTGCTCTGCGACCATGGCTGGGGGCCACGTCGCAGAATGATTCAATAGTGACGAATCAGCCGATGCCTGGCACGGGTCCCTCCATCCGGGAATTACTGCGGAAGCCGAGCGCGTGGCTGCCGCCGACGCTGTCGTTCGCGGCCATGGGCCTCATCGTCGCCCATGTCGCCCTCGTCGGTGTCGCGCGCCAGGCGGACGAAGGCACCGAGGCCCGGATCTTCCAGCTGCTCATGCTGGCCACCGCCGCGATCATCGGTGCCTTTGCGGTCCGGTGGCTCCCCGTGGCGCCGAAGGCCGCGGTCTTCATCGTCGCGCTGCAGCTCCTCGTCGCCGCCATACCGATAATCACCCTCGCCGCCCTCGAGTGGTAGCCCGGCGCCAGGCGCTGCCGAGTGCGGTCAGAAGTCGATCCGCATCACGACTCGGCGAGGGGTCGGATGACTGACTTCGGTGAATCCGGCGGCCGCGAAGATGCCGCGAGTCCCCATGTGAAGCTCGCCCCAGGTGATCTCCTCGCCTCGTAGCGTGAGCATCGGGTAGGCCTCGAGCGCCCGCGCCCCGCGCTCACGGGCGAAGTCGACTGCGGCGCGCGCCAGGGCCTGGCTCACGCCACGGCGCCGGAATCCCGCCCGGGCAAAGACGCACGTGACCGCCCAAACGCTCTCGTCCGTCTTGTCCTCGGCTCGGCCCTCCCATGGGACGCGGAAGACGCGCAGGAGGCCCTGGTACGCCGGGCGCGGCTCGACCGCGCACCAGCCGACGGGCTCGCCTTCGAGATAGGCGACCAGCCCGCTTGTCGACGTCGCGCCGGTCAGGCCGCAGTTCGTCTGAGCGCGAAGCCGGAGGGCGCGTTCCTCCGCTGGGAACGACTTGAAGGCTTCCCGCGGCGCGAGCTTGTACCGCTGGCACTGGCAGATCGCCGCGGACCCGCGTGAGCCGAAGACCGTCTGGAGGTCGTCGCACCCGGCCTGGTTGGCGGGGACGATCCTGAGGGAATCGGTCATGCGCGCTCCTCGAAGTCGATCCGCATGACGACGCGCCTCGGGGTCGGATGACTCACCTCCGCGAACCCGGCTTCGGCGAAGACAGTGCGGTTCCCGACGTGCAGCTCGCCCCAGCTGATATCCTCGCCCGGCTCCGTGATCATGGGATAGCCCTCAACGGCGCGGGCGCCCCGCTGGCGCGCATGCTCGACCGCGGCACGGGCCAGGGCATGGGTGACGCCGCGACGGCGGTATCCCGCGGCGTGATGAGACAGGGCATCGACCAGACGCCCTCATCGGCCTTCTCCTCGGTTCGACCTGCCCAGACGAGGGGCTTGCGCTGCAGCCGCACGTATGCCGTCCGCGGCTCGACCGCGCACCAGCCCACCGGCTCGCCGTCGAGGTGCGCCACGAGCCCGTGCCCCTCGATCACCTGGTCGCGGAGCAGTTCGCGGCGGTCTTGGACATTGTCGGAATGCTGTGCGTACCAGCCCATCCGATAGCCCTGGCACTGGCAGCGGGCCGCCTGGCCCGTGTTGCCGAAGATCGTCTGGACATCGTCGAAGAGCGCCTCATTGACCGGCTGGACGATGATCGCCATGTGCTCAGCGTCGCAGATCCGTGACGATCCCGCGATGGCCGTTACCCGTCGGTCCGACGACTCGGGCGCCGCTACCGCTGGACACCAGGACGTGCCCGCGCCGCGCGCGGCTGGGCTGACCTACCGGTGTGTGTCGATCGCGGCGGGACGAGGGGTGGCACCTGAACGGATATGGGCGGTCCGGTGAGCGGGAAGGAGG
>JALYTG010000043.1 GCA_030854405.1 Chloroflexota bacterium
CGAGGACCGGAAAGCGGTCGCGCAGCTGCTGGTAGTGCTGGCTCTGTCGGACGCCGGCGGCGGTGGCCTGCGGGAGCGGATCGGGCCGGACGGTCGAGGCGAAGCGCGGGCCTTCGCCGGTGCGCGACGGTGGCTGCGAGACCTGGAGAGGTGGCGCCGGTGGGCCGCCGAGCTCGCCGAGAGGCGGCGCCGGATCCTCGTCCGGTGGCTCGGGCGGGCTTGTCAGACCAACAGGGGCGGGAGGCAGGTCCTCATCCGTTTCGGCTGGCCCGTCCGGCAGCGGATCCGGCTCATGTGCGTCGGCCGGCCGCTCGATTCCGAGCTTCGCAAGGTCCGCCTCATCGACCGGTGCGACTCGCTCGTCCGGTCCGCCGATCGCGATCTCGCAGTTCGGGCATCGATAGATCTTGCGGCCCGGCGCATCCGCATCACGCGGCCAGATGAACTGCTCGCCCACCACCGGATGCCGACATGCACTGCAATGCGTGGCGTAGAGCTCCTCGATGTGCTGGCGCAGCGGCACATCGACTCGCCGCGACGCGGCCAGCTGGGCGAAAGCCGCGTCCAGGGCGGCACTCTCGGGGGCGGTGAGGAGGGCGATCGCGGCGAGCTGGGCGAAGGGGCTCGGGTCGGCCGCCACCGCATGCATTCCGTGCGGCACGGCGCGCCGCGCGGTCCAGCCGGTGCCGGCCCAGGGGTCGAGGACAGTGTCGCCCGGCTGCGCGAAGGCAGCCAACTCGGCGTCGAGAACGTTGTCCGCGGGGGAGGGGAAGTACCGCTCCAGGAGCGCGAGGCCAGGGAGGCGTCGCGGGAGAACGACATGGTCGAGCCGTGTCCGTTCGGCCTCGCTCATCGGCTCCTACGGTTCTTCGATCAACTCTTCCTCGAGCTCAGGCTCGCCTGAGTATTCCGGGAGGGTCGTGTCGAGCTCCTCGACCTCCTCGGACTCCTCATCGAACTCCTCGCTCTCCTCCTCGTCATCGTAGCGGAGCGGGGTTCCCTTCATGTACGGTCGCACGTCACCCGCGCGTCCAGCTCCGGCACTCGGGAAGGAGACCTTGCCGAAGTTCGACGGATGCGTGAACACCTCGCGGATGATCATTGTCACCTCGCCCTCATTCACGGCGGTGAGTGCGGCCTCATAGCGGTTGCCGGCCTGGATCATCTTGAGGAGGCGGCCGGCGATGCGGGGCTCGACCTGGCCGAGCTCGGCCTCGCCGACATGGGCGGTCAGCCGATCGCCGTCGACACGCAGCCCGATAGCGTCCCCGGGTGAGAGCGGTGCGAGGGCGCGAGCGGGCGCCAGGTTGATGAGGCGCGCGCGGCCGGTCTTTCCCATCTCCTCGATGAAGAGGGTTGCGGGCGCCTTCTCCGGTTTGCCGTTGCCGTCGCCCTCACGCTCCCCCTGGGCCACGACACGGAGCCGTTCCACGTTGCGCTGCGCGATCCGGTTGGTGCTGTCGCGCTCGAGCGCCTGCTCGTAGACGGCCAACGCTTCCGCAGGCCGGCCGAGCTCGGCGAGCGCCTTCCCGAGCCGGTTGTAGGCGTCGATGTCAGGGCCGAGCTCGAGCAGCTGCCGGTTCGCCTTTTCAGCGTCGGACCATTCCCCGCGAGTCGCATGGCCGATCGCGGCGTCGGCGAGCTGACGTCGTTGTCGGGTGGTGGTATCGGTCTCCCCGAGGGCCATCTGGGTGCCGCGCTCCGATCAAAAATGGTGGGGCAGCGGCCCGACCGGGCCGCAGAGCGCCTTGTTGTATCACCGCCCATCGGGGGTGTCAACGCGAGGGCTAGCCAGCGTGGAGCAACAGTGCCACAAGGAGTCCCAGCAGGGCCAGACTCCCGAATTCGATGACCACGGTGCGGCCCGATGCGCCGTTCTGCAGCGCGTCGGCGGCACCGCCCCAGACATAGAAGGCGAGCGCGATGATCGCCGGACCCACGAGCCCCGGGAGCGTCAGCAGCGTCACCGCGACGCCCACTTGGGCAACCGCAAGGACATGGAGGAGGGCTTGACCGACCGCCTGGGCCCCGGTGCTGCCACGCGCCTCGCCACCCCGCAGGGCAAGCGCCAGGGCGAGGATCGCCACCAGTACCAGCGGCGGTGGCCAGCTCAAAGGGCCGAACAGATGGAAGATTCCGGCGCCCCCCGCGAACAGGACGCCGGTCAGGAGCAGATCGAGCAGGGTACGCGAGCCGGGACCGCGCATCAGCCGCAGCTCGAGATAGATCGTGCTCCAGAGCACCACCGCGACGAGCGGCGTGAAGAGGATGGCGCTTCCGGCCGGCAGCAGCCGGCCGAAGAGGGTCAGCGCCACTCCTGCCAGCGCGAGGGTCGTATAGCGCGCATAACCGAGCCCGATGCGGGCCGGACCGATCACCGCCACGGCGCCGAGGCCCCCGATTGCCAGCTCCGACGCGATTGCCACCGCGAGCCAGAAGGACGAGAGCAGCCAGCCGGCAGCGGCCACCGCGGCCATTGCCGTGGCCAGCAGAAGGGGCTCGGGCCGGTCGATGCGACGGATCACCGACTGAGTGCGGCGGTCGCCCATCAAGCGTGCGATCACCGCACGAGCTCCAGCAGAGCGTCGGCACCCCGGGTGGTCGCGACCTGGTCCGCGCTCAGCCAGGCGCGGCGGGCGACATCGATGCCGTAGGCCGCCTGACCCAGCTCCTCGATGCGGTGGGCATCGCTGCCGACCGTGAGCCGCACGCCGGCCCTGCCGGCGGCGCGAGCCAGCGACTCATCGAGGTCGAGCCGCGGGCTGCCGTTGATCTCCAGGAGCGTTCCCGTGCGTGCCGCCGCCTCGAAGACGCGCGGCCATTCGAGTGCCATCGGCTCGCGAACGTTCACGATGCGCCCCGTTGGATGCGCGATCACGTCGACGTGTGGATTCTCGATGGCGGCCAGCGCGCGTCGCGTCAGCTGGTCGCTCGACTGGCCACTCCCGGTGTGGATGCTGGCCAGCACGACGTCGAAGCGGACCAGCAGCTGGTCGGGGTAATCCAGCGTGGCGTTCGCTCGGATCTCCATCTCGGTGCCATGCAGGATGCGGAAGGGTGCCAGCTCCACGTTCAGGCGGTCGAGCTCGGTGCGCTGCTCACCGATCCGCTCGAGCGACAGGCCGCGCGTGATGCCGAGCGAAGGCGAATGGTCGGTGAGCACGATGTATTCGCGGCCCAGGGCGCGGGCCGCCCGCGCCATCGCCTCGATGCTGTCGACGCCATCTGTCCAGTCCGAGTGGGTGTGAGTGTCTCCGCGGAGGTCGGCCGCGTTCACGAGCTGGGGCAACGATCCTGACTCGGCGGCATCGATTTCACCCTCGTCCTCTCGGAGCTCGGGAGGAATCCAGGGCAGGTCAACGCGCTCGTAGACCTCTCCCTCCTCCGCGGCGAGCAGGAGTTCGCCCGTCTCTACCACCTTGAACCCCTTCTCGGAGAGCGACAGTCCTCGCGCCAAGGCCCTGCCCCTCAGCGCGACGTTGTGCTCCTTGCTTCCGGTGAAATGCACCAGATGCGTGCCCCACGCCGCGGGCGGGCAGACCATCAGATCGACCTGCGGCCCCTCGCGGAGGACGACGCTCGACTTGTCGGTGCCAGCTGAGAGGATCCGCTCGACCCCGGTCAGGCGGTCCATCGCAGCGATCAGCGCCGGCGCGTCGTCGACCGCGGCCAGCAGGTCGAGGTCGCCGATTGTCGGGCGGCGGCGGCGCAGAGAGCCGGCCGGCTCGATCCGTCGCACGCCGGGGACTCCCCTCAGGCTCGCGATCAGACCGGCCACGAGCGCGTCGGCATCGTGCAGCAGGAGTCGGCCGCTGCGGTTCTCGGCACGCGCGATCCCTTCGAGGATGTTCTGCTCGGCCTTCGCCGATAGCCCACGCAGCCCGCGCAGGCTCCCCTGCTCCGCGGCTGCGCGGAGGGTCTCGATCGAGTCGATGCCGAGCTCGCCATGCAGCAGCTTGACGGTCCGCGGCCCAACGCCCGGAACGCGCAGCATCGCCAGCAGGCCGTCCGGCACCTGCGCACTCAGCCGCTCGTGGTAATCGAGCCGGCCGGTTGCGGCCAGCTCAGCCAGCTTGGCGGTCAGGGCCGCCCCCGCCCCGGGCAGCTTCGGCGGCCTCCCCTGTACGAACAGGGCGGCGACGTCCTGCGGGTAGCGCTCGATCACATCGGCGACGCGGCGATAGGCGACGGCCTTGTAGACGACCTCGCCAAGGATCTCGAGCATGTCGGCGATCTCGCTGAAGATCCGGGCGATCTCCGAGTTGCTGATGACCGCATCGTTGCCGCGCGACGCGCTTCGAGGTCGTGGCATCGCGCGCATTCTAGAGCGGCCGCTCGGCCCGGTAAGGCGGCCAACCGGGCCCGAGGCCCCGCTCCGCGGCGGAGCCATCGGTCTAGAATGTGGCGCCGTCAACCCATCAACGAGGCGCACAAGAGATCAACGTGGACGCGGGTCCCAGTAGACGCGACACGAGCGTACGTGGCCGCCCGTCGCGGAGGATGAGCGCCTAGCGTCCAGGGGACGCGGCTCCCCCGCAATCTGAGGAGACCACCCGCTGCGTGGCGCACCACCCCCTTGGCAGCGAGGTGGTTTCATCATGCTCTTCCTCAGTCAGCTCATCGGCAAGCCGGTGCTGGACCGGCACGGCGAGCCGTTCGGCAAAGTCCGTGACCTGATCGTGGCGCTCGGCGAGCGGTACCCGCCCGTCACCGGCCTGGTGGTTCGCGTGGCGGGTGGCCGCGAGATCTTCCTGCCGTGGTCGGCCGTCGATACGATCGATACGGGCGGGGCGCGGCTTCGCACCGCCTCGATCAACATCACGTCGTTCCAGCAGCGTCCCAACGAGATCCGACTCTGGCGCGACCTGCAGGACAAGCAGATCGTCGACGTCGAGGGTCGAAAGATCGTGCGGGTCAACGACATCCAGCTCGCGCCCGTCGAAGGCCGGCTGCGGCTGGTGGCGGTTGACGTCGGACTGGCCGGCATCCTGCGCCGGCTTGGGCTCTCGGCAGTCGGCGAGCGGCTGGCTCGCGCACTGAAGCTCGAGGTCGAGAACTACATCGACTGGGGCGCGGTCGATCCCGTCGAGTCGAGCGTCTCGTCCCTCAAGCTGCGCGTCCCCCACCAGGCCCTCTCGACGCTGCATCCCGCGGACGTGGCCCATATCGTCGAGCAGCTGGCTCCGCGTGATCGGACCGGCATCCTGGCCTCGCTCGACGACGAGCGCGCCGCCGACGTGATCGAGGAGCTCGATGCGGCGGACCAGGTGGACGTGCTGGAGGGGTTGCCGCCAGAGAAGGCGGCCGACATCCTCGAGGAGATGGGGCCCGACGAGGCGGCCGACCTGATGGCCGACCTCTCAGTCGAGCGCCAGGCCGAGCTGCTCGGCCTGATGGCGCCCGACGAAGCTGCCGACGTCCGCGAGCTGCTCTCCTACCCGGAGGAGACGGCCGGCGGCCTGATGACCACCGATTTCATCACCGTTTCGCCGGACGAGACAGCGCAGGACGTGATCGAGCGGCTCCGCAAGCTGGCTCCATCCGCGGACCAGGTCTACTACCTCTACGTGACCGACGACAGTGGCCGCCTTCTCGGCACGCTGACCCTGCGCGGCCTGATCGTCGCCGATCCGTCCACTCCGGTGAGCGAGATCACCCGCCCAGACCCGATCTCGGTCGAGGTCGGCGTCGACGCGGAGGAGGTCGCCGCGGCGATCGCCCGCTATAACCTGCTCGCCCTGCCGGTGGTCGATGCCGAGGGGCGGATGCAGGGGATCGTGACTGTCGACGACGCGTTCGAGCGGGCGCTGGGCGAGGGGTGGCGCCGGCGCCTGCCGGCGATCTTCGAGCCGGCCGAGGAGAAATGACCCGCCTGGCGCTGCCCCGCCCGCTCCGCCTCGCGCAGCGATCCCTGCAGCAGCGGCTGCCGAACTTCCGCGTCCACCGATCCGGCGTGCTCGCCTTCCTGGGCGTGGTGGGCCCGGGGCTGATCGCCGGCCTGGCTGGCAACGATGCCGGCGGGATCGCCACCTACAGCGTGCTCGGCGCCCAGACCGGATACAACCTCCTCTGGATCCTGCCGATCACGACGGTCATGCTGATCGTCGTGCTCGAGATGGCGGCGCGCATGGGCGCCGTCTCCGGGCAAGGGCTGGGCGATCTGATCCGCGACGACTTCGGGATCCGCTGGACCCTCTTCGCGATGGCGGTCCTGCTGATCGCCAACGGGGCCAACATCGTCGCCGAGTTCGCTGGCGCGGCGGCCGCGCTCGAGATCTTCGGGATCCCGCGCTGGCTCACCGTCCCCGTGGTCGCTGCCGGGATCTGGGCCCTCGTGGTCTTCGGCAGCTATCGGATCGTGGAGCGCGTCTTCCTCTCCGTGGCGGTGGTCTTCCTCGCCTACGTGGCCAGTGCCTTCCTGGCCGGACCGGACTGGGGCGCTGTGGGCCGTGGCCTGGTGACGCCATCGATCAGGTTCGAGCCGGATACGCTGCTCCTCATGGTCGGCGTGGTCGGGACGACCGTGACGCCCTACATGTTCTTCTACCTGCAGTCGTCAGTGGCGGACAAGGGGCTGGGACCCGAAGAGCTGGCGCTCGGGCGCGCCGACGCGATCCTCGGCGCGATCTGGACGAACGCGATCGCCCTCTTCATCGTGGTCGTGACCGCGGCCACCCTCTTCGGCGCCGGCGTGCATCTCGAGAGCGCGGACCAGGCAGCCCGCGCTCTCGCGCCGGTCGCGGGCGATTTCGCCGGGGCCCTCTTCGCGTTCGGGCTCTTCGGCGCATCCGTCCTGGCGGCGACCATCATGCCGCTGACGACCAGCTACACGGTCTGCGAGTCATTCGGCTGGGAGTCCGGAGTCTCACGCCGCTTCTCCGAGGCGCCTGTCTTCATGGGCCTTTATACCGCCCTGATCGTCATCGGGGCGTTGGTCGTGCTGCTGCCGGGCCTCCCGCTGATCGGGGTGATCCTGGTGAGCCAGAACCTGAATGGGATCCTGCTGCCGATCATCCTGATCTTCATGCTGCGGCTGGTGAACAACCCGCGGATCATGGGCCAGCATGTGAACCCGGCCTGGTTGAACCTCCTCGCCTACGGCCTGACCGGGCTCATCATCCTGTTGACGCTGGTCCTGTTTGGCACCGGCGTCGCGGGCTGGCTGGGCTTTCGCTAGGCGAGCGGGCCGGTGCAGGGCTCGCCAACCCACCGAATCAGCTCCCGATCGGATGCCAGACCGTCTTTATCTCGACGAAATCGCCAATCAGATACGGCGACTGCGCGGCCGGGCTCAGCCAGTCATAGCCCGCGAGGCCGGCGGACGGCGGACGCGCGACGCGCTTCACGTTCTCGACGGCCAGCTCCTCAATCGCGGCCGCCTCCGAGGGCCTCACGCCGAACGCGTCTAGGCCATTGACGTCCATGTGCGCGGCGAGGTGCGAGACGAGCTCGCTGCGCAGGCCGGTGATCAGGTTGACCACGCCGCCCGGCACGTCGGAGGTGGCCAGCACCTCGGTCATGGTGACCGCCGGCAGGGGCCGCGACTGCGAGGCGAGCACGACCGCCGCGTTGCCGGAAACGATTACCGGAGCAAGCCGGCTGACGAGACCGAGCAGGGAGGAATCCTCGGGGGCGATCACGCCGACAACGCCGGTCGGCTCCGGCACGCTGAAGTTGAAATACGGTCCGGCGACCGGGTTGACGGTGCCGATCAGCTGCGGGTACTTGTCGGCCCACCCGGCGTACCAGACCCAGCGGTCGATGGCCGCGTCAACCAGGCGCGTTGCGCGCGCCCGACCGATCCCCTCTGCCGCCTGGACCTCGGCGAGGAACTGATCCCGGCGCCCCTCCATCAGCTCGGCGATGCGATAGAGGATCTGCGAGCGGTGATAGGCGGTCAGTGCCGCCCAGCCGGGGAATGCGTTGCGCGCGGCGCGAACCGCGTCGCGAATGTCCTTGCGCGTGCCGCGGCAGGCGTTTGCCAGGAGCTCTCCGCGGGCGCCGAAGACCTCGTAGGCGCGACCCGACTCCGTGCGCGGGAACGACCCACCGATGTACAGCTTGTACGTTTTGCGGACGCCAAGACGCTCGGCGGACCCGTTCGAGGCGGTCGCCAGCACTGCGGCGGGACGCTCATTGAGCGCGGATGCTCGCAGCCGCGTCCTGCTCGCCACTCGTGGGCTCACCCCGCGGTGTCCAGATAGGCGGCCAGGCCGTGCTGCCCGCCCTCGCGTCCGTAGCCCGATTCCTTGTAGCCGCCAAACGGCGACGTAGGATCGAAGCGGTTGAAGGTATTTGCCCACACCACGCCCGCTCGCATGGCGTTCACCATCTTGAAGATGCGGCTCCCCTTCTCGGTCCAGACTCCAGCCGAAAGGCCATAAGGGGTGTTATTCGCTTTCTCGACCGCCTCTTCGGGCGTGCGGAAGGTGAGGACCGAGAGGACCGGCCCGAAGATCTCCTCCTGGGCGATCCGATGCGATTGGCTGACGCCGGTAAAGAGGGTCGGCCGGAAGAAGTAGCCGCGCGTCGGCAGCTCGCAATCCGGCTGGAAGATCTCGGCGCCCTCCGCGATCCCGGAGTCGACCAGCTCGCGCACCTTCGCCAGCTGCCCCGCCGAGTTGATGGCTCCAACGTCGGTGTTCTTGTCGAGCGGATCACCTACGCGCAGCGTCCCCAGCCGAGCCTTCAGCTTGTCGAGCAACGGTTCATAGACCGATTCCTGCACGAAGAGACGCGAGCCCGCACAACAGACCTCGCCCTGGTTGAAGTAGATGCCGTTGATGATGCCCTCGATCGCCTGGTCGAGCGGCGCATCGTCGAAGACGATGTTGGCGGCCTTGCCACCGAGCTCCAGGGTCAGCTTCTTCGTCGAGCCCGCCACCGCCCGCCCGATCATCTTGCCGACCGCAGTCGAACCGGTGAAGGCGACCTTGTTGACGCCGGGGTGCCTGACCAGCTCCATGCCGATCTCGCCCGGCCCGGTGATGATGTTCACCACACCGGGCGGTAGGTCGGCCTGTCGCACGACGTCGGCAAACAGGTAGGCGGTGAGCGGCGTGGTGGAGGCCGGTTTCAGGATCACCGTATTCCCCGCTGCCAGGGCCGGCGCTATCTTCCAGGCCAGCATCAGGAGCGGGAAGTTCCAGGGGATGATCTGTGCCGCGACGCCGAGTGCACGCGGTGCTCGGTTCGGGAACGCGTACTCGAGCTTATCGGCCCAGCCGGCGTAGTAGAAGAAATGCGCCGCGGCGAGCGGCACATCGACGTCGCGGCTCTCCTTGATCGGCTTGCCAGAGTTCATCGACTCGACGACAGCGAACTCCCTGGATCGCTCCTGAAGGATTCGCGCGATGCGGTACAGGTATTTGGCGCGCTCCCTCCCGGGCAGCCTGCTCCAGACCGATTCGTAGGCGCGCCGTGCGGTGGTCACTGCCCGGTCGACATCGGCCTTCGACGCGCGCGCAACGCGCGCCAGCGGCTCCTCAGTCGCGGGGTTGATCACCTCGAAGGTCTTGCGCGGCCTGGCCGCCGAGAACCGATTCCCGATGAAGAGGCCGTACTCCCGCCGGATCTGGACGTGATCGGTCGATTCAGGGGCGGGCGCGTACTCCCATGGGGACTCGCCGGCCGCGAGGCCCCAGGAGCCGGCCTTGGTGAGCGTCATACGCGCGCGATTATCGCACCTCAGTCGGTCGGCACACCCTCCAGGCGCAGGAGGAACTGCTTACGGGCGATGCCCCCGGTGTAGCCGCCCAGGCCGCCGCCGGCATGAAGCACGCGGTGGCAGGGCACCACGATCGGAATCGGGTTCGAGCCGAGGGCGTTGCCGGCCGCGCGATAGGCATTTGGCGACCCCGCCTGCGCAGCGACCTCTCGGTAGCTCGACACGCTGCCGAACGGGATGCGGGCGGTGGCGCGCAGGACGTTGCCCGCGAAGCCGCTGACGAGGCGCCAGTCGATTGGCACCTCGAACGTGCGCCTGTCGCCCTCGAAGTACTCGTCGAGCTGGCGACGCACGGAATCTGTGCGCTCGGGCGCCTCGAGGATGCGCGGCGAGACGCGATCGGTCAGCTCCTCCAGCTGGGCGGCGATCCCCTCGCCCGGGTACGAGAGCCGCACGAGTCCTCGAGGCGTGACCATGACCGTGAGCGCCCCAAGCGGCGAGTCGTACATGCCGTGGGCGACGTCGAGGAGTCCGGCGTCGGCAGCCCGACGAGCCAGCGTCGCGCGCAAGCGCTCGAGGTCCAGCGCCCCCCCGGGGCCGCCCGCATCGGTCAGCCGGCGCTCGAGGTCGTCGGTCACGATGTCACCTCCCGTCGCAGGCGGCGCAGGCCGGCGCTCACGTTCTGGCGCGCGGCCTCCTCGCTGGTCCCCATCCGGGCGCCGATCTCGGCGTACGCGAGATCCAGGGCGAACCGATGCACCACCGCGTCGCGCTGCTTGGTCGGCAGGAGGCGCACCGAGCGCCAGATTCCGTCGTCGACCGGTTCCGGCACGGGTTGCGCGACCGGATCGACGCCCTCGAGGTCGCGCGTTGGGCGGCGCGCCATGCGACGGATGACATCGGTCGCCTTGCGTCGGGCGATGGTGTACAGCCAGGCGCGGAGGTTGTCGCCGTGTCGAATTCGTGGATAGGCGCGAAGCGCGGACATGAGGGTCTCCTGCAGGCAATCCTCCGCCTCGGTCGGGCCGACGCACCCCACCAGGAACCGATGCAGCTCGGCGGCGTGGGCGTCGATCAACGTCTCGAACGGCGGGAGATGCACGCTGATGAAACGGCTTACGGCGAGTTGGCGTGAGAACCACCGGCACGCCGCACCAGGTCGTCGATGGCATCCGGATCGTCCGCCTCGATGGCCGGGGCGCCGCCCTCCGCCCCGTCGTCACCGATCCAGCCAATGGTGATGCCAGGGTTCTGCGCGTTGGTGCCATCCGGCGCAAACAGGTGCGCGGAACCGCGCACCTCGTCCCCGCGCGCGATCGCCCAATCACCGAACAGGGCGCGGCGCGCACGGCCGTCGTCCAGCGCATCGGCCAGCGCGCTCACGTCAATGGAGTCGCATTCGTTCGCCACTTCCAGGATGACGTGGCGCAGGCTGATGCAGCGACTCTCGCCCCAGAAGGCGCGGCGCAGACCGCGGTCGAGCTCCTCCGATGCCGACAGCGACTGGAGCTTGGCGGCCTGGACCGCCTCCATCGGCGGCAGCATCGTCACCGGCCAGGCGTGGTCGGGGGCTGACCAATCCTGCCACCCTGCGCGCGGAGCAAGTTGAGCGGCCACGCGCCACTCGACGTCCAACCGCGCACGCGGGGTCGGCTCATTGTTGAACAGCTCGAGCGGAAACGCGTGGTGGTCGAACGCCACGCGGCCCTCCAGGCCGAGGCGCCTGCGGGCGTGGTGGAGCCGCCAGACGACGGCATGCGACCAGGGGCAACCGAGGTCCGACCAGATCTGGACCGTCCTGGGAGCGACCCGCATTCAGTCGAGGGTGAAGTAGTCTTCGCCGCTGTATCGGCCCGTGCGCTCTTTGCGGATCTGCATGAGAACGTCGTTCAGGAGCGAGGAGGCACCGAAACGGAATCGGTCGGGTGTCATCCACGCCGGCCCGAGCGTTTCGTAGAGCACCGTCAGGTAGGCGATCGCCTCCTTCGAGGTGCGGATGCCACCCGCCGGCTTCATGCCAACGACGCGGCCGGTCCGCTGATGGAAGTCACGGATCGCCTCGAGCATGACGAGCGTGACAGGCAGCGTGGCCGCGGGCTGCACCTTCCCGGTGGAGGTCTTGATGAAGTCGGCCCCGGCAGCCATCGCCAGGACCGATGCTCGCCGCACGTTGTCGTACGTCTCGAGCTCGCCGGTCTCCAGGATCACCTTCAGGTGGGCCTCGCCGGCGGCCTCCTTCGCGGCAACGATCTCGTCGTAGACCCGGCCGTAGTCACCGGCCAGAAACGCACCCCGATCGATCACCATGTCGATCTCGTCGGCGCCCATGGCGACCGCCTGGCGCACGTCCAGCAGCTTCACGTCGAGGGGGGCGGCGCCCGATGGGAAGTAGGTGGCGACCGCCGCGATCTTGACCGTCGAGCCCTTCAGCGCCTCGCGCGCGGTCGGGATCATGTTGGGGTAGACGCACAGCGCCGCCACGCTCGGGATGCCGGGGTCGGTCGGATCCGGGCGGCGCGCCTTGCCGGCTAGGGCGCGAACCTTGCCTGGGGTGTCTTTCCCCTCGAGCGTGGTGAGATCCATCATGCGGATCGCCAGGTCGAGCGCCCAGAGTTTCGCCTCGCGCTTGATGCTGCGCTTCGCCAGGCTGGCGGCGCGCTCCTCCGCCCCGACCTGGTCGACCGACCAGACGCGGCCCAGCAGGCTGCCGAGCGCCTGGTGTCGGCCCGTCGCCAGATCACGTGCGGCGTCTCGCCGAGCGGGCGGACTCGTGGTGGCCATGAGCCTGTGATTGTACGGCGCGGCCCCAAGAAGGGCTCCGTTCATGGTGCGAGATTCAGTGCGCGGGCCGATGCTAGGCTTCGGGCGCATGCGCGACCGATCCGAGACGATCGTCTACTGCCTCACGCGCGACCGCGAGCTTGCGGTCGCGCTCGAGGAGCGCCTCACAGACGCCCTCGCCTTCTTCTACAACGACGCGGCGCTGCTCGGCCAGGCGGTGGTCCTGCGGCTGCCCGAGCTGGTGGTGGTCGACACCGGGGCCATCCGCGAGGAGTATGGGGACGCCGGCCTCGGCCCGGTGGTCGCCTCCCTGCGTGAGCGAGCGCCCGGCGCGCGGCTGACGGTCCGGCCCGCGAGCGGCGTGGAGCACCTAGTCGCCGCAGAGGCGGGTCCCGAGGTCGTAATGCTGGCCGCTGACCGGGCAACCTGCGTCGATGGCGTCGCCGCCGTGTGCAGCGCTCTCTCTAGCCAGCCACCGCCATGAAATCATCGATAACGGCTGCCAGCTCGGCGGGGAGC
>JALYTG010000191.1 GCA_030854405.1 Chloroflexota bacterium
TGCGACGAGAGCGATGAGCGCCGTGGCGACCTCCGGTCGGCCGATGAGGTCACGGATCGGTGGGCCGTTGGTGCGCGAATCGGCAGGGTCGTTGGTTTCCGGCTCGTCTGCCAGGGAGGCAGGGTCCGGCCGAAGCAGGGCGAGCGCCAGCAGGCCACCCGCCAGCATGACCGTCGCCGTGACGAGGTAGGTCCCGGCGAGCGGCGGAAGGTCGATCGCGATGGCCAGGGAGCCGGCCGGCGCGATGAGGTTTGGTCCGATCACCGCGCCGACGGTGCTTCCCCAGATGACACTCCCGACCGCGGAAGCGCGACGGGAGATGGGGTACAGGTCGCCGCCGACGTACCGCGCCAGCTGTCCCGCGGCATTCGCGCTCCCGATCACGAAGGTCCCGACGATGAGGATCAGGATCGAGGAGAGGCTCACCCCGAGCGTTGCGACGAGGGCCCCGGCCGCGCCGAGCAGTGAGCCGAGCACGAGCGCGGCCCGTCGACCGCGCCGCACGCTGACCGCTGACAGCAGGGCTGCCCCTGCCGCTGTGCCGAGCACGGCGACCGCAGTCGGTATGCCGGCCCACACGGCTGACCCACCGAGCTGGTTGGCCGCGATGGTTCCTACCGTGAGGGCCGCGATCCAGCCGGTCGCCCCCAGTGCGACGCCCGCGAACAGGACGCGCACGGTCCGAGTGCGAAGCCGCTCGAGCGTGGTGGCGTCCATGGCTCAGTCGGCGATGTCGCCCGCGGGTAGCGATCCACCGCGACCGGTGAGCCGCAATCGCGCGCGCTGGGCCAGACCGTACGCCGGCACCGCGATACGCAGCAGAGCGTCGGCAGGCGCGCGCAGGGGGAGGTCACGCGCCCCGACGTACTCGACCTCGCGCCCACCGAAACCCTCCTTGAAGTGGCGGATTCCGCCGGTCGCCAGGCCCCACATGTCGTAGATCGCGAAACCCTCGGCCGCGAAGTCGGTGATCGCCGTCCATTTCAGGAGGTAATTCGCCCGCGATTCGGCGCCCGGCTCAGTCATCCCGCCGTACGACTCGACCACTCGATCGCCGCAGGTGAAGTGGAAGAGGGTCGCCACTCGCTCGCCGTCGAGACGCGCGAAGGAAAGGCGGCACCGGCCGGTCGGCGCGAAGATCGACCAGACGCGCTCGTAGTACTCCGGGACCCGAGCCACAAAGCCGGCTCGATCCGCGGTGTAGCGATAGATGCTGTTGAAGTCGGCGAGTGCGGCGCGGGCGTCTGCATCGGGTGCATTGCCATCGAAGCGCTCGATGGAGACGCCGGCGCGCTCGGCCTTGTTGATGTACTGCCGGTGCTTCCGCTTGAGGCCGGCCCGCAGCTGCTCCTGGCCGACACCCAGGTCAATGACGCGGGTCGTGGGTGGCTGCACCTTCTCCGCGGCGCGCCACGGCGGATTCATCAGGCCGGCGCCATAGGGGTCAAGCCCGGTCGTCTCCGGGTCGGCGCGCACGGTCGCGATCCGCTCGCGGCGGCCGAGGCTGCGCAGCGCAGCGACCAGGGCGTCACGCACCCCCGGGTCATCGAGCGCCCCGATCGGCCCGCGCGGGACGTAGGCGAGGCTCCAGCTGATCAGGGGCAGTGATCGCAGCAGGAGCTGCGCGCCGGCGAGCGGCTCGCCTTCAGCTGGCCCCACCGCCACGCGTACCGGGCGCCAGCCGGCGGCCGCGCGGAGCTCGCCCCACTCCCAGAGCTGAGGGAAGGCGTGGTAGGGCGCACCCTCCACGAACCGGTTCCAGGTCACCGGGTCGGTGACGCGCCAGGCGCGCAGCTCAGCCACGCGATCCCCAGCCGGCGGCACGGAGCGCGGCGCGAGCGACCTCCGCCTCGTCCCACCAGCGGTGCTCGGTGCCGTAGATGATCGAGTGCTCGTGCCCTTTGCCGGCGAGCAGGATCACGTCGCCCTCCCCCGCAAGCATGACCGCGCGGGCGATCGCCGCGCGACGATCATCGATCACCAGCAGGTTCTCGCCATCGCGCGCGCCGGCGGCGCGCGCGCCCTCGGCGATCTGCTCGTTGATGACGCGTGGATCCTCGAGGCGTGGATCCTCGTCAGTGACGACCACGGCGTCAGCCAGCTCGGCGCCGACGCGGCCCATCTCCGGGCGCTTTGTCTGGTCGCGCTCGCCCGCGGAACCGAAAACGACGATCAGCCTGCCGCGTGTCACCCCGCGCAGCATCGCAAGGACCTTGCGCAGCGAGTCGGCCGTGTGGGCATAGTCGACCACGAGCGCAAACGGCTGGCCCATGTCGACCCGCTGCATGCGACCCGGTACACCCGCGCCGTGGGCCAGAGCATCGGCGGCCAGGGCCAGGTCGACCCCCTCGACCTCGGCCACGGCCAGGGCGGCGAGCGCGTTGTAGACGTTGAAACGACCGGGCATGGGCAGGCTGACGCTGCCGCGCCACGAGGACGCGGTCACCTCGAAGCGGCTGCCCGTGGCATCTGCGACGACCTCGTGAGCGCGGAGGTCGGCATCGGTGTCGATGGCGTAGGTGACCACTCTCCCCGCCGAGCGATCCCGGAAGAAGGCGAATGACCCGTCGTCTGCATTCAGGATCGCGATGGGGGCCTCCTCGACGAGACGCGCCTTAGCGGCGCGGTACGCCTCGAGCGTGCCGTGGAACTCGAGGTGCTCGCTGGTCACCGTCGTCACGATTCCTACCCTGAACCGGCAGTTGCGGGTCCTCTCCAGTGCGAGCCCGTGAGAGGTCGCCTCCATCAGGACGCTGTCGTTGCCGGCGGTGACCATGCGGGACAGGACCTCTTGCAGCTCGAGCGACTCCGGGGTCGTGTTGCGGCCCTCATTCCGGATCAGCCTGTCACCGATGCGCTGCGCCACAGTGCCGATCAGGCCCGGCCGGCCACCTCCGGCGCTCAGCACCTGCATGCCCAGGAAGCCGGTCGTCGTCTTCCCGTCGGTCCCGGTCACCCCGATCACCTCGAGGCTTTCGCTTGGTCGCCCGAACCAGGCATCAGCGGCATCGGCCATCGCCCGTCGCGTGCGATCGACGACCAGCTGCGGCACCGCGATCCCACGGAGCTCACGCTCGGTCACGACCGCGATGGCTCCACGCTCGACCGCCTGCGGGACGAAGTCGTGCCCATCGACGTGGACGCCCGGCACCGCGAAAAAGACGCTCGCCGGTGTCACCCGGCGCGAGTCATAGGTGAGGGCCGCCACCTCGCCGACCGGCAGACCGACCACCCGTTCCGGACCGATCAGGTCGGCCAGCTCGCCGAGCCCCATCCGCCGCTCAGTCATCAGCCCGGCCGGAGCGCAGCCGGGCGACCGCCCGGCGCAGGATGGAGGCCGCCTCCCGCAACCGATACAGGTTCGGGTCGATCACCAGGTCCCAGCTGCCGGCCCACACCACCTCACGCCCGCCGAAGCCCTTCTTGAAGAGCCCGACGCCGTGCCATGGATGGTCAGGCCCTGCGTCTTCCGGAGCGATTCCCCAGAGATCGTGATGTCGGACGCCGCTCTCGCGGGCGTCACGCATCATCGCCCACTGGAGCGCGTACGAGGCGTAGCGCTTCTGCTCGCCGGCCGCCTCTCGACGCGAGCCGCTGAAAAGGTAGAAGGAGCGGTCGCCCTCGATGACCAGCATCCCGGAAGCCAGCAGCGCGTCGCCGACCCTGGCCTCGAGAATACGCGCCCTGCCCGCGCCGGCGAGCGCCGACCACGCGGTTCGGTAGCGCGCCAGCGGCGGCAACGGAAAGCCCGCGCGCTGCTGCGTCGCCTCGACCAACTGGTGTAGCGCGTCGATCGCGCTGAGGTCCTCGGCTTGGCGAATCACCCGGACCGTGACACCCTCGCGCTGCGCGCGACGCACCGAGTAGCGCGTGTCCTTGTCGAAGCCGGAGAGCATCTTCTCGTCGTCCGCGGCGAGCTCCACGATCCGCGTCTGCGCGACCTGCAGCGTACCCGGCGTCCGGCGCAATCGGTGGCCGCTCAGCGCGGAAAGCTCGGCCGCGCCTGCCTCGATGCGCGGCTCGATCTTGACTGCGATCGCCCGCTCCTGGCGTCCGGCGTCGCGCAGGCCATCGAGCGTCGCGGCAACGCGCCGATTGGCCCCGTCAGCGCCATAGTCGAGAACCGGGCCGTGCGGCACGTACCAGTAGCTGCGGCCGCCCCCAAGCCGGCGCACCTGCGCGGCGACGATGGCGACCGGATATCCGTCCTCCATGAGGACGAAGCGGCGCTGCGGCTGACCGTCGAGCTCGGCAATCGGTGCCCAGGCCCAATCGTGCAGGAAATCGCCCGATGCCTGCTGCTCCAGGACGGCCTGCCAGTCGTCGCGGTCGGCATCTGTCACCGGTCGGAAGGCGAACGGCGCCTTCACCGTGGCGTGCGCCCGGCGCGGGGGTGCGCCGAGCGGTACGCGTCGCGCACGGCGGCGTCGGAGAGGTGCGTGTAGATCTGCGTCGTCTGCAGGTTGGCGTGGCCGAGAAGCTCCTGGACGCTGCGGAGATCTGCCCCGCCCTCAAGCAGATGGGTGGCGAAGGAATGGCGCAGGGTGTGCGGCGACGCCCCGGCGGGGACCCCGCTGCGCTCGACCCAGCGGTCGACCACCATCCGCGCTCCGCGAGCGCTCAGCGGCCCGCCGCGCGCATTGAGAAATACCGCCGCCGGAGATCCGGTGAGAAGAAGCGGCCGACCCACGTCGAGATAGGCGCGCAGCGCCCGTTCGGCATGCCGGCCGAAGAGCAGCTCCCGCTCCTTCGCGCCCTTTCCCATGACCCGCAAGCGGCGCCGCACGAGATCGAGGCGCCCCAGGGTGAGGCCGGCAAGCTCGCTGATCCGCATGCCGGTCGCGTACAGGAGCTCGAGGATCGCCGCGTCGCGGCGGGCGAGCGCGTCGCCGCGCGGATCGGTGGCGGCGTGCCGCCGTGGCGCGTCGACGAGCCGGCCGGCATCCTCCATCGACAGCACACGCGGGAGG
>JALYTG010000192.1 GCA_030854405.1 Chloroflexota bacterium
GTCAGGGAGCGACAATTTCCTGGCGGGCGTTCCCGGCACGGTTAGTGCCTCACTGCGCGCGACCCTCTCGCAGCTGCGCGGTGAGCTTCGGATCAAGCTGCGCTGAGCGCCGGTCACCCGCAAATTGCGGCTTTCTGAGGCAGATCGGCCCGGGTTGGCCGCCGCCCCGCGAGCCTATACTGTGCCCCCCCTGCAACCCCGTCGCGTGCCCGCTCGAAGAAGGCGCGGAACCCGGAGGTATCAGTGGCACCTACCCAGTCTCGTCAGCGCTTCTCGCCGGAGCGCGCCTACCGTCCCCGTGTCTCGCCACCGAGCGTCGAGGACAAGGACGCTTGTGCGATCTATGCATCCGTCCGGCGCGACGCCACTCCCAGCCACGCCCCGCTCGAGCTGGCGATCAGCTCGCTTCAGAAGATGCTCCACCGGGCCGGGAACGTGGACGGCGAGGGCGACGGCTGCGGCCTCCTGGTCGACATCCCGCGCCGCATCTGGGCCGAGGAGGTGCGCTCCGGAGGTCACAACCCGGCGCTGACGCTCGACGACGCGTTCGCCGTCGGCCACTTCTTCGTCGAGCGCTCGCAGGATCTCGAGCGGGTCAAGCACGGCGCCCGGGAGATCCTCGGCCAGGGCGGCTTCCGCATCCTCGCCGAGCGCACAGGCGCCGTCGAGTCGCCGGCGCTGGGCTCGACCGCGCGCGAGGAAGAGCCGCACTTCTGGCAGGTGGCGGGATTGGTCGCCGATGCGGAGCGTCGCAACCACGTGCTCTTCGACCTGATGATCGAGCTGGAGCGAAAGCTCGGCATCCACATTCCCTCGTTTTCGGCCTCGACCTGCGTCTACAAGGTGATGGGTGCGCCCTCGGTGCTGGGTGGGTACTACCCCGACCTGCACGACGAGCGCTTCGAGACGATCGGCTGCTTCGGGCACAACCGCTACTCGACCAACACCTGGCCCTCGTTCAGGCGTGTGCAGCCGTTCTCGATCCTCGGCCACAACGGCGAGATCAACACGATCACCCAGCTGCGCCAGGAGGCGAAGATGCTCGGCGTTCCGATCGATCCGGGCAACTCGGACTCGCAGGACCTCAACCGCACGATCGACACCCTGGTGCGTCGCGGCGGGCTCAGCCTCGCCGAGGCGATGGAGATGGTGGTGCCCCCGATCGTCGACGAGATCCGCGGCCTCCCGGCGGAGCTGCACAGCTTCTACATGTACCTGCGACAGGCCATGGGCCCCTTCGCCCAGGGCCCGGTGGCGCTGATCGCCCGCCACCAGGACGAGTGCGTGTTCTCGGCCGACGCGCTGGGCCTGCGCCCGCTGTGGCAGATCGAGACGGCCGATGACTTCGTGTTCAGCTCCGAGCCCGGCGTCGTCTCGGTCCACGACATGGTCGCCGAGCCGAAGCCGCTGGCACCGGGCGAGAAGGCACTGGTGCTGATCGACCGCGAGCGAAAGCAGAGCGTGCTGCACCCCCACGATCAGATGCAGCGGCTGGTCCGCGATCGCTGGCTGGAGCGGACCGGCGATACCGAGTTCGCGTCCTACGACCGGGCGTTGGAGACCGGCGGCCCGCTGGAGGGCGAGGAGATCCCCGGCTACGCCGAGGCGGGGCCGGAGGAGCCGGTCAAGGTCGAGGACCGAGTCCTGGCCGGGTTCGGCTGGCAGCGCGACGACGTCAAGCTGGTCCAGCAGATGGCCTCCAACGGGGCCGAGCCGATCGGCTCGCTGGGCTACGACGGCCCGCTCGCGGCGCTCTCGCCAGAGCGCCAGAATCTCGCCGACTACTTCAAGGAGACGGTGGCGGTGGTCACCAACCCGGCGATCGACCGCGAACGCGAGATCGAGCACTTCTCGCCCCGCGCCGTGTTCGGCCGCCGTCCCTCGATCTCGGCGCCGGGCGAGGACACTGCGACGGTCGAGACCTCGTTCCCGGTGATCCTCGGCGGCCACCACGACATGGCCCCGCTATCCGACAGCACCTATCGCAGGATCGCGCGCGAGCACAAGACCTATCTGCTCGAGGACCTCTGGGAGCAGTTCAGGGGCCGCACCGCGGCCGTCGACATCTCGCTGCTCGAGTCGGAGACCACCCAGGGCGCGATCGAGCGCCTCAAGCAGGAGGCCGTGAAGGCGGTCCGCCACGGCGCCGAGCTGCTCGTGCTCACCGACCGCACCGTCTACGACGGCGAGCGCCGCTACGTCGATCCGCACCTCGCCGTCTCCGCCGTCGATCAGGCGCTGAAGCAGTTCAAGGTCGAGCCCGACGAGGAGAACCTGCGCCGGCGCTGCGCGATCGTTCTGCGCTCTGCGGCGCTGCGCAACGTCCACGACGTGATGCTCGGGCTGGGGCTCGGCGCCAACGGAGTCTGCCCGTACGTGATGGTCGAAGTGATCTGCGTCGAGGACTACGAGGACGACGTCTCCAACCTGGCCAGCGCGCTGCGCAAGGGCATCGAAAAGGTGATCTCGACGATCGGCATCCACGAGGTGCGCGGCTACGCGCGATCGTTCTCCTCGATCGGCGTGAAGCCGGAACTGGCCGAGATCTTCCAGACCGAGGCGTTCGCGGCCTCAGAGAAGGGCGGGGTCGGCTTCTCCAATCTCGACGGCGAGGCCGGTCAGCGCCAGCGCGTGCTGGCTGGCGAGGAGGAGGCCAAGCCCGCCAAGACCTTCCGCTTCTATCCCAAGGTCTACAAGGCGGCCGTCGCGACCGCCAACGGCTCGGGGCCCTACGAGGAGTACTCGCAGAAGGTGCGCGACCTCGAGAAGGAGCACCCGATCTCGATGCGTCACATCATGGCCGTGAAGGGCGATCGGGAGCCAATCGAGCCGGATGCGGTCGACGCGAGCGTCGGCCACCACGACTACCCGGTGGTGATCTCCTCGATGAGCTTCGGTTCGCAGTCCGAGCCCGCCTTCCGCGCCTACGCCGCTGCGGCGAAGGCGATCAACATCCTCTGCATCAACGGCGAGGGTGGCGAGATTCAGGACATGTACGGGGAATACCGCAAGTGGCGCGGTCAGCAGGTCGCGTCGGGCCGCTTCGGGGTCTCGGCCGAGATGCTCAACTCCTCCTATGTCGCCGAGATCAAGATCGGCCAGGGCGCCAAGCCCGGCGAGGGCGGACACCTGCCGGGCAAGAAGGTTTCCGAGAAGGTCGCCGCGGCCCGCAACGCCTCCGCCGGCACCGACCTGATCTCACCCTCCAACAACCACGACCTCTACTCGATCGAGGACCTCGCCGAGCTGATCGACGAGCTGAAGACCGTCAACCCCGACCTGCGGGTGTCGGTCAAGGTCCCGGTGGTGCCGAACGTGGGCACGATCGGGCTCGGGATCGCCAAGGCCGGCGCCGACATCATCACCCTCTCGGGCTTCGAGGGGGGCACCGGCGCGGCCCGCCAGCACGCCCTGCGCCACGTCGGCCTTCCCTCGGACATCGGCACCCGCGCCGTGCACCGGGCGCTGATGGAGGCCGGGATCCGCAACCGGGTCGAGATCTGGGCCGACGGCGGCTACCGCCACGCCCACGACGTCGTGAAGCTGCACTGCATGGGCGCCAACCGGGTCGCCTTCGGCACCCTGGCGATGGTCTCGCTCGGCTGCACGATCTGCCGCGGCTGCCAGCTCGACACCTGCCACGTCGGGATCGCGACCCAGATCGAGACCGTCGAGCAGGCCCAGGAGCACGGGCTGAAGAAGTTCACCCCGCAGGAGGTCGACAACGCGGCGGAGAACTGCGCCCGCTTCTTCTCGGCGATGGGCGAGGAGGTCAAGGAGGTCGTCGCCTCTCTGGGCTACGAGCGCGCCCAGGACCTGGTCGGCCGCTACGACCTGCTGGAGCAGATCTCCCACCAGGAGCGGCTCGACCTCACCGAGCTGATCACCCCGCTGGAGGAGTACCTCGACCTCGAGCCGATCGATCTCCCGGTCGCCGAGGAGGTGATGGCCGAGGCGCGTGCGGAGGCCGGCTTGGTGGTCTCGCGGCCGATTCGAATGGTGCCCAAGCAGGCCTCGGCGCAGATCGCATCGCTCGCCCAGGACGTCTGCTCGGGCAAGGCGGTCCACCAGGAGTTCCCGCGTCCCACTGACGCCAACGACCGCGTCTTGGGCACCGAGCTTTCGGGTGCGATATCGCGGGCGCGCATCTTCGATGGCGGTCCGGAGTCATCCGACGACGTGCTGGCGGAGCTGAGCTTCAACGGCGGCTCGGTCGCCGGCCAGGGGTTCGGGGCCTTCAACGCCTACGGCGTCGTCTGCCGGGTCGAGGGCGGGGCACAGGACGGCGTCGGCAAGGGGATGCTGGGCGGGACCGTCTCGATCCTCAAGGGCAAGGGCGCGAAGGGCCAGCGGGTCAACGGCTCGGTCGGCAAGTCGTTCGCCTACGGGGCCCAGCGGGGCCGCCTTTTCGTGCAGGGCTCGGCCGACTCGCGCTTCTGCATCCGGCTGTCCGGAGCCGACATCGTCCTCGGCGGTGAGCCGGCTGAGCCGATCGACGACTCGCGAGGCTGCATCGTCGATCGCGCCAACGCGAAGGGCTTTGCCTTCGAGTACATGACCTCGGGGCGGGCCGTGGTGCTCGGCGACATCGGCCCCTGGGCCTGCGCCGGGATGACCGGCGGGCGGGTTTACGTGCGGATCAACGCCTTCGGGCTCGATCGTGAGGCAATCGAGCGGCGGCTGGGGGAGGGTGCCCTGGTCGAGCTGGAGGAGCTCGACGCCGAGGGTCAGCTCGACCTCGAGGACCTGCTCGGCCACTACGCCGAGGAGCTGCGGGTCACCGACCAGGACTCAGAGGCCGACCGCGTGCTCGAGCTTGCGGCCTCCGCCAAGGACAACTTCCTGCAGGTCGTGCCGCACCGGGTCCAGGCGGACCCTTCGATCTCGACCGAGTAGGGCGAAAGACCCAGCTCAGCCGGTCGCCGACTGCTCGCCGATCGCCCGAATGTCGCG
>JALYTG010000193.1 GCA_030854405.1 Chloroflexota bacterium
CGCCGGACCTGACCGCCGCCAGGCAGCGCGCAGCCGAGCTCGTGGATCGCGGGGAGCGGGCGCTGGGCGCCCGCCTGGAACGCCGTCGGCTGACCGTCGATGCGGGGCGCGACGCGCTGCGGGCCCTCGGTCCGGCCGCCACGCTCGAGCGTGGCTACGCCGTGGCACGGCTCGCGGACGGCCGTATCGTGCGATCGCCCGACGAGGCGCCGGTCGGTTCCGCGCTCGAGGTGGTGGTGGCACGCGGTAGGCACGACACCCGCGTCGAGGGCACAGGGGCCGACCGGGCGGAGGATCTTCTGGGATGACCGAACCCGCGACCGACGAGGAGCTCGCCGCCCGACCCTTCGACGAGCTTGTCGGCGAGCTTCAGCGCATCGTGCAGGCGCTCGAGGCGGGCAGCGTCGGACTGGAAGAGAGCATCGAGCTCTACAAGAGCGGGCTGCGGCTGCACGCGGCATGCGAGGAGCGCCTCCGCGCGGCCGAGCTGACGATCACAGAGCTCGGCCGCCGCGGCGTTCCGGGCGCGGAACCTGGCGGCGAAGCGGGAGAGGCGACCGGCGGCTGACCCGATGAGCGTCCCGATTCGGCGCATGGCGCTGCACGACGCAGAGGCGGTCGCCGAGCTGACCACGCAGCTCGGATATCCGGTCGAGCCCGATCGGGTCGCCAGCCGGATAAATCCGCTGCTGGAGGACAGCAGCTCCGCCGTGCTGGTCGCGGTGGATGCCGAGGATCGGCCGATCGGCTGGCTTCACGTGGCGATGCAGCTCAGCCTGGAGGGCGATGCGCGGGTTCACATCATGGGCCTGGTCATTGACGATCGGCATCGGTCGGCTGGCATCGGCCAGGAACTGCTGGCCGCGGGCGAAAGATGGGCACGCGAGCGCGGCGTGACACGCATGACCGTCTATTCGCGTCAAACACGCGAGGCGGCGCATCGCTTCTATGAGCGCGAGGGGTACGCGATGGTGAAGCGTTCGTACTTCTTCGAGAAGGACCTCTCGTAGGGGCGCCGGCAAGGCATCGGTCTATACTTTTCGGCGAATTCGAACAGGAGCGCCCGTGACCTTCCCCGAAGGGATCAACGACCCGTCGCAGCTGCGTGAGCTGAGCCACCTCCAGCTCGAGGCGCTCGCCGCGGAGCTGCGCGAGAAGATGATTCAGACGGTCAAGCAGACCGGCGGGCACCTCGCGTCCTCGCTCGGCGCGGTGGAGATCGCGATTGCGCTGCATCGGACCATGGACTCGCCGCATGATCGGATCGTGTGGGACACCGGCCACCAGGCGTATGCCCACAAGCTCATCACCGGTCGTTGGGCGGCGTTCGAGAGCCTGCGCCAGCTCGATGGTGTGGGCGGCTTCCCGCGGCGCAGCGAGAGCGTCCACGACGTCTTCGATGGAGGCCACGCCGGAACGGGGGTCAGCATCGGAACCGGTCTGGCGGCGGCCCGCGACCTTCGCGCCCGCCACCGTGGCGAGCGACGGCAGCGGATCGCGGTCTGCGTGGGTGACGCGGCGCTGCAGAGCGGCCTCACGCTCGAGGCACTCAATCACCTCGGCCACGCGAAGTACCCGATCCTGATCGTGCTCAACGACAACGAGATGAGCATCAGCCCATCGGTCGGCGGGCTCTCGACGCGGCTCAACAAGCTGCGCCTGACGCGCGCCTACCAGGGCACCAAGTCGGCCACCAAGGGGGCGCTCGCTCGCGTGCCCCTCATCGGCCGTCCGCTCTTCAATCTCCTGGCCTTCACGAAGGAGGGATTCAAGCGTTCATGGGCCAAGGTCGGCTTCTTCGAGGATATGGGCATCACGTACGTGGGCGTGCTCGACGGGCACAACCTGCGCGAGCTGGAGGCGACCTTCGAGGCCGCGTTCCGGCTGAACACGCCGGTCCTGGTTCACGTGAAGACGATCAAAGGGCGAGGCTATCCGCCCGCCGAGCAGGATTCGGTCTCGTTCCACGGTGCCTCCCTGCCGCCGATGGATCTCGCGGTGATCGACCCAACTGAGGAGCCTCTCCCTTCTCCCTCCGAGCCAAAGCGCAAGCCGAAGACCTACACGCAGGTCTTCGTGGAGGAGCTCGTGCGCTTGGCCGCCGCCGACGATCGCATCTGTGCCATCACTGCCGGCATGCCAACAGGCACGGGTTTGGCTCGCTTCGCCGATTCCTTCCCAGCCCGCCTCATCGACGTCGGGATCGCGGAGCAGCACTCGGTCACGATGGCCACCGGTCTCGCGCTCGCCGGCATGCGCCCCGTCGTGGCGCTCTACTCGACCTTCAGCCAGCGTGCCTTCGACCAGATCGTTCACGACGTGTGCCAGAACGCGGCGCCGGTGGTGCTGGCGATCGATCGTGCCGGCCTCGTCGGCGAGGACGGGACCTCGCACCAGGGCATGTTCACGCTGCCGGCCCAACGCGCTCTCCCTAACCTGGCGATCGCCTCGCCGAAGGATGAGCAGGAGATGCGAGACCTCGTCGCCACCGCCTTGGCTCACGACGGGCCGATTGCCCTGCACTATCCGCGTGACCCCGGGGAGGACCTGCCCGACCGGAAGGGGTCCGTCTTGCCGATCGGCCGGGGCGAGATCGTCCGCACCGGCTCGGATCTTCTGCTGGTCGGCTTCGGGCCGATCGTGCAGCGTCTCCTTGTAGCCGCCGATGCCCTCGAGGCGGAGGACGGGCTCTCATGCGAGGTGGTCAACGCTCGCTGGGCGAAGCCGCTCGACGTCTCGCTGCTCGTCGCACGCGCCGCCGGAAAGCGCCTCGTCGTCACAGGCGAGGAGAGCGCCGCCATGGGCGGCTTCGGCGACGGCGTGCTCGATGCGCTCAACCAGGCGGACGTGCGTGTGCCGCTGCTCAAGATCGCGCTGGCCGAGGGATTCGTGCACCACGGCTCGGTGGAGGATCTGCGCCGCCAGCAGCGGATCGACGCGCCGGGGATCGTGGAGCAGATCCGCGACAGGCTGGCCACGCTGGGGATGCCCGAGCGGCGGCCCCGCGCGGTGGAGCGCAAGGTCGCCTCCGGCTAGCCCCGAGACAGCCATGTTCGGGGCGGCCCGTTGGCTCGCTCCCACGAGACATTCGCCCGGAGGGTCCGACGTCGTGGCGGCTCTGCGTGCAAAGCGACCGGGTAGGATCGGCCGATGGCACGAGTCCGGCTCGACCAGCTCCTCGTCGACCGCGGGCTGGCTCGATCGACGGCGGAGGCGCAGGCGGTCATCCTGTCCGGATCGGTGATCCTGGAGGGCGCGGGAAGCCGGACGCTGAAGCCCGGTCAGGCAGTGCCGGCCGATGCAGACCTCCGCCTCGTGCCCGCACCGCGCTGGGCGTCGCGCGCGGGCGAAAAGCTCGCGGCGGCGCTCGACGCGTTCGCCATCGATCCTTCAGGCCTCGCCTGCCTGGACGCCGGCGCCAGCACCGGAGGCTTCACCGATGTGCTGCTCGAGGGCGGGGCTCAGATTATCTATGCGGTCGACGTGGGGCGCGGCCAGCTGCTGGAGCGGCTGCGGCGCGACCCGCGCGTGGTCAGCATGGAACGCACCAACCTGCGCGAGCTCACCTTCCTGCCGGAGCCGATCGACCTCGCCACGCTGGACCTCTCCTTCATCTCGCTGCGTTTTGTGCTGCCCGCCGTGCGCCACCTCCTGACCGCCACGGGCCGATGCGTCGCGCTCATCAAGCCGCAGTTCGAGGCGCGCCGCGATGCTGTGCCGCGCCGGGGGATCGTCCGCGATCCCGCGGTGCATCGGGAGGTCCTGGAGCGCTTCGCGGTCGATGCGGCGATTGCTGGCTTAGTGCCTTCGGGCCTCATTCGCTCTCCGATCGCCGGGACCGACGGCAATGTCGAGTTCCTTGCGCTCCTCCTGCAGGCCGGCGAGCCGGACGCCGATGCCTGGCAGCGGCGGATCGCCGCAGCGCTGCTGGCTTAGGCACCTCCAGGCGCGCGGGGCCGGCACGGAAACGATCCGGCCGTGCTACGGGCGTATTACGATGCTGGGGTGAAGTCTCGCGGCGCTCGCAGGCGGTCCGCTGAACAGCTCTCGGTCGGTTTCGAGGGCCTCGAAGCGGCGATCCGGGCGCCCGAAGCGTCGGACATCATGCGCCAGATCGTCAGCCTGAGGATGCCCGATGCCCTCCTCGAACGGGTCGAAGCGGCTGCCCGCGCGCGAGGCGTGTCGCCCTCGAGCCTCATGCGCGGGCTCATCGCGGCAGGCTTGGATCGCAGCTACGCCGCGGTTTCCGAGCCGCACGATCTCGGCGCGGAGCTCGCTGCTCTCACGCGCGCCGTGGAGCGCATTGCCATCCGCGTCGGTGCCGACGAACTGCGCGAGGCCGAATGAGGCGCATCGGCTTCGTCTTCAACCCGTACAACCCGCAGGCCCAGGCCGTCCTGGAGCGAGGGAAGGCGTGGTGTGACGCGCACCAGGTTGAAGCCTGGGAGTCGCCGGCGGATGACCGCCAGCAGATCGGCAAGGCATGCGCAGGGAGCGACCTCGTCTGCGTGCTCGGCGGCGACGGGACCTTCCTGCGAGCGGCGCGGGGGATCGGCGAGACCGGGGTGCCGGCGCTGGGCGTCAACCTTGGCCGTGTGGGCTTCCTGGCCAAGGTCGAAACGGCCGAGCTCGAGCGCGCGCTCGATCGAGTCGACGCCGGCGAGTACAGGGTCGAGGAGCGCTTCCGCCTTGCGGCCACGATCCTTCGCAGCAACGGCAGCCAGGAGACGCACGCGTGCCTGAATGAGGTGGTCGTGGCCCGTGGGCCGCACGTGCGCATGATCCAGCTCGAGGTCGAGGTGAGCGGCAGTCACCTGGCCACGTACGTAGCGGACGGCGTCGTGGTGGCCACACCGACCGGCTCGACGGCGTACTCGTTCTCGGCCGGCGGCGCGATCCTCGACCCGCGCCTGCGCAACATGATCATCAC
>JALYTG010000194.1 GCA_030854405.1 Chloroflexota bacterium
GGGAAGCAGCGCGGCCGCGATCGTGGCCGGCCTGCTGCTGGGTGCCAGCATCGGCCGCCGGTCGCCGGACGCGGACGAGCTCCTGCTGCTTGCGGCCCAGATCGAGGGTCACCCCGACAACGTCGCGGCCGCGCTGTACGGCGGCTTTACGCTGGCCGTCGCCACCGACGGGCCGATCCAGCTCCGCCGATTTCGCGTTCCCGAGGCGTGGATGCCGGTCGTCTTCATCGCCCAGCGCGCGAGTCAGACGCAGGAGATGCGCGCGGCGCTACCCGATACCGTCTCGCACCGCGATGCGGTCGCGCAGGCGGGTCGCAGCGCCCTGCTGGCGACGGCCGTCATCACCTCCGACGCCGGGCTGCTGAAGGAGGCGATGGACGACAGGCTGCACCAGCCCTACCGCCTCCCATTGCTGAACGGCAGCAGCGACCTGATCGCGGCCGCCTACGAGCATGGGGCCGCCGGGGCGTGCCTCTCCGGCGCCGGACCGAGCGTGCTCGCCATCTGTGACTCCCCGACCGCCGCGCACTCGGTCGAGAAGGCGCTCAACGCAGTCGGGGTCCCCGGCATGGCGACGAGGCTGCGCTTCGACACATCCGGCGCACGCATCACGGCGGCAGACGCATGAGCCTCGTCACGCTCAGCGGCCTGGCCAAGAGCCACGGTGCCCAGCGCCTGTTCGACGACGTCGACCTCCAGATCAGTGGCGGGCGTCGCATCGCCATCGTGGGCCCGAACGGCGCGGGCAAGACCACCCTGCTCGAGATCATCACCGGCGATCAGCAGGCCGATATCGGAACCATTGCCCGCGGCCGCGACGTGGTGATCGGCTACCTCCGCCAGGAGATCGCAGAAAGCCGCGGCCGGACCGCGCTGGCAGAGGTCCTGGCCGGGGCTGGCGAGCTGTCCGGGATCGGGCGTCGGATGCGCCACATCGAGGGCGAGCTGGCCGAGGCCAGCGAGGACGATGAGCTCGAAGAGCTGATGGCCGAGTACGGCCGCCTGCAGCATCGGTTCGAGGCTCTCGGAGGCTACTCGATGGAGGCTGAGGCACGCCGCATCCTGGCAGGCCTCGGTTTCGCGGATTCGGACGTCGAGCGCGATATCGAGCAATTCTCGGGCGGCTGGATGATGCGCATCGCCCTTGCACGGCTGCTGCTCCAGAACCCCGACGTGCTGCTCCTCGACGAGCCGACCAACCATCTCGACCTGGCATCGGTCGAGTGGCTGCAGGGCTTTCTGGCCGATTACGCCGGGGCGATCGTGCTGGTCAGCCATGACCGGGACTTCATCAACACGGTCGCCAACCGGGTCGCGGAGCTCGCCCACGGTCGGCTGATCGAGTACGTCGGCGACTACGCGGACTTCGTCGGGCAGCGCGAGGCTCGCATGGCCCAGCTCGAGGCTGCCGCCAAGGGTCAGGCCCGCAAGATCGCCCACACCCAGGCTTTCATCGATCGATTCAGGTACAAGGCGAGCAAGGCGCGGCAGGTCCAGAGCCGGATCAAGGCGCTCGACAGGATCGAGCGCATCGAGACGCCAGCGGGCCGCGCGAAGAGCGTGAAATTCCGCTTCCCGCAGCCCCCGCGCAGCGGGCGGACGGTCATCACCCTGCGGAACATCGTGAAGGGCTACGGCAGCACCCAGGTCTACGACGGGCTCGACCTGCAGCTGGAGCGCGGCCAGAAGGTGGCCCTCATCGGTCCAAACGGTGCCGGCAAGTCGACGCTGCTCAAGATCCTGGCCGGCGTCCTCCCGTTCGAGGGCGGCGCCCGTGAGCTGGGACTGAACGTGCGGGTCGCGTATTTCGCTCAGCACCAGATCGAGGCGCTGAACCCGGCCAACACCGTCTTCGTAGAGCTCGAGACGGCCGCCCCGCGGATGAGCAGCTCCGACATGCGCCGCCTGCTCGGAGCCTTCCTCTTCTCGGGTGACGCGATCAACAAGGCGGTCGGCGTCCTGTCGGGCGGGGAGCAGACCCGGTTGGCGCTGGCCAAGCTGCTTGCCGATCCGGCCAACCTGCTCTGCCTCGACGAGCCGACCAACCACCTCGATATCCAGAGCCGCGACGTGCTCGAGGATGCGCTCAACGCGTTTCCCGGCACGATCGTGCTGATCACGCACGACCGATACCTGATCCGGTCGGTGGCCAATACGATCGTCGAGGTCAACGCCGGCGATGCGACGGTGTACCGGGGAGACTTCGAGTACTACGCCGCCAAGCGCGGGATGGATATCGAGCAGCGCGGCGCGATCGAGGGGGTGGCGACGCCGCGGGGAGTGGTGCTCACGCCACCGAAGCCACGCGAGTCGGCGGCGCAGACCGCCGCGCGGAAGCGTCACGAGGCGGAGGAACGGAACCGACGCTACCGACGCACGCGCGACCTGCGCGCGGCACTGGAGCGGATCGAGATCGAGCGGAGGCTCGCCGATGCCGAGCTGGCGGAGCTGACCGAGCGCCTCGCAGAGCCGTCGGTCTACGCGGACGGCGAGCGTGTGCGTAAGCTGATCGCACGCCACAACGCGGCCCGCGAGCGCATCAGCTCGCTGATGCCGGAGCGCGATCGGATGAAGGCCGAGCTCGACCTGGCCGAGGCGGTCGAGGCTCCGGCGAGCGGCGCGCGATGAGGGACCGATCTTCGGCCTCGACTTCCGCCGCTGCAAGATCGTGGCAACGTTCGTCGGCGGCGCGCCGACACGCATAGCGGAGGGCGAGGCGTGGCGCTGAGGAGCGAGATCGGGGAGCAGCCGGACGTCGCCGCGCGGCTCCTCAGCGAGGGCGCCGGCGGGATCGATCGCCTCGCCGAGACCGTTCGTGCGCGCGGCGTCGCCTTCGCGTTGATCGCGGCCCGTGGAACATCCGACCACGCGGCCGTCTACGCGCAGTACGCGCTCGGCGTGCAGGCCGAGCTCGCCGTGGCGCTGGCGACGGCATCTGTCATCTCGCGCTACGGAGCACGGCCGCGCATGAACCGGGCGCTCGTGCTCGGCGTGAGCCAGTCCGGGCGCTCCCCGGACGTGGTGAGCGTGGTTGCCGAGGCGCGGCAGCAGGGAGCCCTGACGGCCGCCATCACCAACGACCCGGACTCGCCGCTTGCCCAGGCGGCGGAATGGACGCTGCCGCTGCTCGCCGGCACCGAGCTCTCGATCGCAGCGACCAAGACCTACACCGCGGAGCTGCTCGTCATCGCCATGCTGGCCAGCTCCCTCTCCATGCGATCCGAGGCGCGTGATGAGCTTCAGGCGATCCCGGATGCCATGCGCCGCGCGCTCGAGGCCGAGGATGCCGTCGCGGTCACCGCGCAGAGGCATCGGTCGATGGAGCAGTGCGTCGTCCTGGGCCGGGGCTTCAACCTGGCCACGGCCCTTGAATGGGCGCTCAAGCTCAAGGAGCTGACCTACGTGCGTGCCCACGCTTACTCGACCGCAGATTTCCAGCATGGACCGGTCGCCAGTCTCGAGCGAGGTGGGCACCTGCTGGCGATCGCGGCCCGGGGCGCCATGAAAGAAGAGCTCTGGGCCCTACTCGAACGGCTGCGCGCTGGGCGCGATGCGCGGCTGATTGCGGTCAGCAGCGACGCCATCGAGGGGGTCGATCGCCTTCCCCATGCAGATGACCTCCCGGAGTGGCTCTCGCCGATCACGGCGATCCTGCCCGCTCAGCTCTTCTGCTACCACCTGGCACGCGAGAAAGGGATCGACTGGGAGACCCCTCGCGGCCTGAACAAGGTCACCCTGACCCGCTGACGCGCCTCTATCATCCGCGGATGCACTCGGACTCCGCCGGCCGCCCTCGGGGTGGCTCGCTCGGAGCAGTGCTGATCGTGGTGGCGGCGATCTGCTTCGGCACGCTTGGCCCACTCTCCCGATTCGCGGAGGAGGCCGGGGTGGGCGCCCTCGGGCTGGTCACCTGGCGCTCGGCCGTGGGAGCCACCTGCATGGCCCTCTTCCTGCTCGTCCGCAGTGCGATCGGACGGGGCTCGACCTTCTCGCTCCGCGACCTGTCGACGGCGGACCGATGGGTTCTCGTCGCCACGGCAGCGGCCAACGCGGTCCTCAACCTCGCGGTGTTCGCCGCCTTCCTGCGGATCAGCATCGCGTTGACGCTACTGGTCTTCTACCTCTATCCCGCATACGTCGCCGTCGCAAGTGCGCTCTGGTTCGGGGATCGTCTCGATCGCACCCGCTGGTTGGCCCTCGGCGTCTCTCTGGCTGGCGTCGTCCTCGTCGTCATCGGCGCGGGAGACCTGGGAGAGCTGGATCTGATTGGCATCGGCCTCGCCTTCGTCGCCGGCGTGATGCAGATGTTCTACATGCTCGCCGCCCGTCATTGGCTGGTCGCTGTTCCTGGGCCGCAGGCCGCCGGGCTGACGATGGGCGGCGCTGCCTTCT
The DNA here is from genome assembly GCA_030854405.1 of Chloroflexota bacterium. The sequence goes on from JALYTG010000194.1 coordinate 4,393, forward strand.
TCTACCTCCTCCTCGCCGTTGGCGCGGGACAATCAGCCGCGATCGCCCAGCCGTTGGCGAGTCCCGACGCACTGTGGCCGGTCCTGCTGGCCGGGACGGTGGGAGCGGGCATACCGACCGTGGCGTACATCGTCGGCATCCGCCTGATGGGCGCTCCGCGCGCGGCAATCCTGGCCACCCTCGAACCGGTGGTCGGCGTCGGCCTGGCGGCGCTTCTCCTCCGCGAGCAGCCGGGAGTCCTCCAGCTGGTGGGTGGCATCTTCATCATCGCCGCCGCCGTGCTGTTGCAGGTCGAGGGTCGGGGTGACCTGGCTGAGCACGAAGCGGTCGCCGAACGGGGCTGACCGGAGCTTTTGCGTTGACCGCGCGCAACGGCCAACCTCACCTCACTGACCCAGAGCGGCGAGCACCCGTCCGGACCTGACCGCCGGAGGTACTAGGCGCCGACAGGACCATCGGCTACGGTTGCTCTCGGGGGAACATCGGGGGAACAGGGAACCGGGG
>JALYTG010000195.1:0-797 GCA_030854405.1 Chloroflexota bacterium
TCAGCTTCGGACGCGGCTTTCGCCGCGCCGGTGCCGAGTTGGCCAAGTCGGCGGGTGGGCGCCCGCGCCGAGGAGGCTTCGGGTGGGTCAGGTCAAGCTCCGCGAGGATCTCATTCGCGTTCAGCCGTTGCTCCGCGGTCAGGTGGGGCCATATGCGGCCAAGGAGGCGCCCCCAGTGGTCCTCCGAGAGATCCAGCCGCTCGCCCCGGGCCTCGCGCAGGGTTCTGACCGTGGCAACCCCGTACCCGGCCAAAGAGGGCTTTACCCGGGCAACCGCGAGCCCGGCCAAAGAGGGCGGGGAGCCTAGCGGCGCCGCCAGCGCGCAGTCGAGCTCGAACTGAGTCATATCGGGGAACTCCCGCCAGACGTTCACGTAGACGAAGCCTCCAGGGGTGCTGGCATCGGAAGACGTCCAGCCCGGGGGTAGCTCGGAGCCGGCCCGATCGCCGGTTGACCGCTCGCTCATTTTTGGGTCTCCCCGCCAGCAATGCGCGCCAGCGCCCGATCCATCGCATCGGCGGCCTCGCGGCGCAGCTCCGGCACCACCGCGGCGTAGTGCGACGCGGTGATCGCGATGCCGGCATGGCCGAGCAGCTCGGATATGACCGCGAGCGGGACGCCCTCCGCTAGCATCAGTGTCGCCGCCGTATGGCGGAGATCGTGAAACCGGACGTGCGGCAGTCCGGCGGCCTCTCGTACCCGTGCGAAGCTGTGCTGTACGCGGTCGGGTCGCATCGGGCGCCCGACGTTATCGGTGAACACTAAGCCGTCGCGGTCCTGCCAGGCCGTGCCGACGG
>JALYTG010000195.1:807-4869 GCA_030854405.1 Chloroflexota bacterium
CGCCCCAGTGCGTCGCGGGCGATCGCTGGGAGCGGGATCGTGCGTCGGGAGCGGGCTGACTTCGGTTCGGCCAGCACCCATCGGCCATCGTGGCCTTCGGCCAGCGTGCGGCGAACGCGCAACGTCCCCGCCGCCGGGTCGAGATCGGACCACGCCAACCCGAGCAGCTCACCGAGCCGCAGGCCGGTGGTCGCGGCTAGCGCATAGAGCGGTCCGAGATCGTCGTCGCGGGTGACGTCGAGCAGCCGTCGGGCATCCTCTGCCCGCAGGTACTCAACCGGCCGGTGCGGGGTATAGGGCGGGGTCGCATCGGCGGCCGCGTTGCGACCTACCAGCTCGGCCCGCTGCGCCTCTCCGAGCGCCCGTCGCAGGGTCGCCCTGACGTGGCGGGCGGTCATCGGCGCGATCGGTTTGCCGCGCGGTTGTCCTGCCAGCGGCGGGCGGCCGGACCGCACGAAAGCGGCCAATGCCCGCTCCACGTCGGCGGCGGACAGTCGGGCCAGAGCTACGTTGCCGAGTGCCGGGATCAGGTAGCAGCGAACGTGGAGCTCGCGGGAGCGCCAGGTTGACGGGCGTACCCGGCTTCGGTCCCGTTCCAGCCAACCGCCCAAGTAGTCGGCCAGCGTGCCGCTGCCAGTCGGGGCGAGAGCTCCGAGACGCAGCTTGCGTCGGAGCACGTCGAGCCGCGCCCGCGCCTCTGCCGCCGTGCTGCCCGATACCGTGCGCCGCTGGCGCATACCGTCCGGTTGGGTCCATGTCACGGCCCCACGCCAGCGGCCGTCTGTCGTGCGGTAAACGCTCCCCTCGCCGGCTGATCGTCGGCGGGTGCGATAGGATGCCATCGCGGGTGTCCTCCCTACAGGACTCCGTTGTGGGCGCTCCGTCAGTGGTGGCGGGGCGCCTCTTACTGTCCGCGATTGTACGCTGTTGCTACCGCTGTTGCTACCGGAGATTATCTCTCCGGGTGCCACTAGGGGGACTATCGTGCTCAGATATGGAGCCGACGGAGGGAATCGAACCCCCAACCGGCGGTTTACAAAACCGCTGCTCTGCCAGTTGAGCTACGTCGGCACGTCTCGATTCTAGCCCGGGGTTCCCGACCGCTGCCGGACCACCTCGAAGAGCAGAAGGGCGCCGGCGGTCGCCGCATTGAGGCTCGCCACCCGGCCGGCCATCGGGAAGCTGACCAGCAGGTCGCAGCGTCGCCGGGTGGTGCCTGAGAGACCGCTCCCCTCGCTTCCGACGACGATCGCGATGGGGCCGCGGAGATCGCTCGACCATGCAGTCGCCGGCGCGTCCTGGTCGGCGGCCACCAGCCAGACGTCGCGCTCTTTCAGCTCATGGATCGCACCACCCAGGCTCGCGACCCGGGCGAGCAGCAGATGCTCGCTGGCGCCCGCGCTGGCCTTGACCGCCGCGGCCGACAGTGGGGCGGCTCCACGCTCGGGAAACACGACCCCGTCGACGCCGGCCGCCTCGGCCGATCGCAGAAGAGTCCCGAGGTTGGTCGGGTCCTGCAGATGCTCGAGGACGAGCACGAAGGGGTCGTGGCCCGCCGTCTCGGCACGGGCGAAGAGCTCGGCGAGGTCGGCGAACCGCCGCTCCCCGACCTCCAGCAGCAGGCCCTGGTGCCCATCGAACCCGGCCAGGCGTCGCAGCCGATCTCCGTCGATTCGCTCGACCGGGATGCCCACCCGCCTCGCCTCGCCCAGGATCGCCTTGAGCTCAAGACTGGGCTTTGCGAAGTCCGCGACCAACAGGCGACTTGCCGGGCGGCCCGCCGCCAGCGCCTCGGCCACGGGCCGGCGCCCTCCGATGAGCTCGCTCATGCCGACTCGACGGCAGCGACAGCGTACGCAGCGATCCCCTCTTCGCCCGCAAAGCCGAGACCATCGGAGGTGGTCCCCTTGACCGTCACCGCCGCGAAGGGCAGGCCCACGAGCGCGGCGATGCGGATAGCCATCTCGTCCCGCCGTGGAGCGATCGCCGGGTGGGCAGCGACGATGGTCAGATCGACGGAGGTCGGTCGCCAGCCGGCCACGCGCATCCGCTCGACCGCGAGTCGGAGCATCTCGCTCGAATGGGCACCTGCCGAGCGACCGTCACTCGGGAAGAAGGCCCCGATGTCCCCCATCCCGGCCGCCCCGAGCAGAGCGTCGATCACCGCGTGCAGCGCAACGTCGCCGTCGGAATGGCCGAGCAGGCCACGCGGCTCGTGCGGCCAGTCCAGCCCGCCCAGCCGCAGGCCGCGTCCCGCCTCGAGGCGATGGGCGTCGAACCCGATCCCCGCCCGCCCATGCGCGTTCGGCGCGTCGAGCGGCGCAGATCTGGCGCGCAGGACACCGCGCAGGATCTCCTCGTCGCCGGGCTCGGTCAGCTTTCGGTTCGTGACCTCGCCGCGCACCGCGACCACCGGCAGGCCGGTGCTCGCCAGCGCCGAAACGTCGTCGGTAAAGGCACCGCCGGCCTCCAGGGCCCCGCGCAGCTCGCCCAAGCGAACGAGCTGCGGCGTCTGCACGGCGCTGACGTCGTCACGATCGAGGGGCATCCCGTCGCCGCGCAGCAGGGTGTCTTGCACCGGAACCACTGGCACCACTCCTCCGCGCGGTGGCGCAGCGGCCACGATGCGCGCAACCAGCTCCCTGGATGCAGCCGGCCGCGCGGCGTCGTGGACCAGCACCAAGGTTCGGTCGTCGGCCCCATCATCGGCCAGCGCGCGAAGCCCGGCCAGCACTGAATCGGCTCGCTCTTCGCCGCCCGGCAGGACGAGGCATCGGTCAGGGGACGGAAGGGCCCTCGTGAAGTCACCGAGCCGATCGTGGGCGACGACCACGGCTACGCGTGTCAGCGTCGACTGCGACAGGAGAGCGTCCAGGCTCCAGCGCCAGGCGGGGCGCCCCCAGAGGTCGATCCAGAGCTTGTCGACTCCCATCCGCCGGCTGCGTCCGGCAGCAACCAGCACGGCGGTGAGCCGCTCGCTCACGCGTCCCGCGGCTGGGCGAAGATCATGCGGCCGGCAACCGTCTGGAGGACTCGGGTAACGGTGACCCCCACGTCGCGCTCCATGAAACGGCTGCCGTTCTCGACAACGATCATGGTGCCATCATCCAGGTAAGCGACCCCCTGCCCTGGCTCCTTGCCCTCCTGGATGATCCGCACGCTCATCTCCTCGCCAGGATGGACAACGGCCTTCACTGCGTTGGCGAGCTCGTTGACGTTGAGGACGCGGATCCCCTGCAGCTCGGCGACCCGGTTGAGGTTGAAATCATTGGTCAGGATGGCTGCGTCGTGTTCGCGCGCGTAGGCGACCAGCTTTGCGTCGACCTCGGTCACCTCGGGGTAGGTCTCCTCCGTGACGAGCACCGGCGTCACGGAGTCCTTCTGGAGCGCCGCCAGCATCTCGAGGCCGCGGCGCCCCCGGTTGCGGCGCACCGAATCGGGCGAGTCGGCAATCCGCTGGAGCTCATCGAGGACGAAGCGCGGCACGACCAGCGTCCCGAGGATGAAGCCCGTGCGACCGATATCGACGATCCGTCCGTCGATCACCGAGCTGGTGTCGACCACGACCCGCACCTCGCCGCCGCCACGCCAGCCCGGGATCGCTCCAGCCAGCGCGGGAATGAGCACGTCGCGCTTGCGCAAGGTGGCCCACAACATGCCGAGCGCCAGCAGGATCGCCGCGAGCGGCGGCAGGATTGAGCCGGCCGCGCCGCCAATGGCCGAGAGAGGCGCGCCCAGGAGGAGGCCCATTACAAGGCCAACGATGATGGCGATCACGCCCAGCACGAAGTCGCCGGGACCGGCCTCGCTGATCAGATCGACCACCCGCCGCGCGGGGTAGATCGTCACGTATGGGATAGCCAGGTAGCCAAAGAGCAGCGACGCCGCGACCAGGGCCATCAGGAAGGCTGGCCGGTTGCCAGCGCTGATGAATCCCCCGGAGCGCTCGAGCAGCATGAGCCCCAGCCCGAAGCCGAGGAGCGTGCCGAGCAGAGCACCGAGCAGCTGGATGAGCTTGTTGGACATTGGACCGATGAGTGCGAGGAATGAATACGCCGCAGA
>JALYTG010000044.1 GCA_030854405.1 Chloroflexota bacterium
GGCGGGCGCCCTGAAGATTGAGCCACTGACCGATTTTCCCGAGCGGCTCTCCCCGGGTGCCGAGGTCTACCTCGAGGGTGACATAGAGCCACGCCGAATCGTGGAAGCGAACTGGAGCGGACGGGTCCCGACCCTGCGGCTGGACGACGTGAACACTCGGGAGGCGGCGGCCGCCCTCGTCGGCAGGTACCTTGAGCTGCCCGCCCGTGAGCTGCCCGAGGGCAGCTACTACTGGCATCAGCTCCAGGGCTTGCACGTCGTCGATGCCGCTGGGACGGAGCTCGGCGAGCTCGTCGAGGTCTTTCGCGCGGGCGAGAACGAGGTCTACCGCGTGGTAGGGGAGCATCTCGAGCTGCTGATCCCGGCGCTGCGCTCGGTCGTGCGCGAGATCGACCTGGCGGCGGGTCGCATGGTCGTCGAGTACGACGTTGAGGAGGTCCGTTAGGACCGATGCCGCCCGCCCTGCGAATCGACCTCGTGACGCTCTTCCCCGCCTACTTTGACGTTCCGCTGCGCACGTCGGTGATCGGCCGAGCGGCCGAACGCGGAATCCTCGAGCTTTCTGTGATCGACCTGCGAAAGTACGGGCTGGGAAGACACCGTTCCGTCGACGACACCCCGTACGGCGGGGGAGCGGGGATGGTCATGCGCCCGGAGCCGCTCGTTGCTGCGATCGATCCGTTGCGCAGCGCCGGGGCCAGCGTGATCCTACTCGACCCCGCGGGCGAGCGGCTGACCGACGCGCTGGCACGCGAGCTGAGCGGTGCGGGTCGGCTGGCACTGGTCTGCGGACGCTACGAGGGGATCGATGAGCGTGTGCGGAGCAGCATCGACCGCGAGGTGAGCGTCGGCGACTACGTGCTCAGCGGTGGGGAGCCTGCCGCCCTGGTGCTGGTCGACGCGGTCGGACGCCTCGTTCCGGGCGTGATCGAGGCCGACTCCTCGGCCGGCGACTCGTTCGCGGATGGCCTGCTCGAGCACCCGCAGTACACCAGGCCGGAGACTTTCAACGGCATCACGGTGCCGGCCGTGCTCCTATCCGGTCACCACGGCGAGGTCCAGCGCTGGCGTCGGCGGGAAGCGCTGCGGCGCACCCTTCATCGGCGACCCGACCTCCTCGAGGGCGCACCCTTGACCGATGCCGATCGCGCAGAGCTCGAGCACCTCCGCCTCGAGGCTGCGAAGGAGGACTGACCGCCTCCGCAGCGTCGCGCAGCAAGCCTTGCTGGGCCGGGTCGGCCGCTGCTATACTCGCCGCCGTCGCGGCCGCCTCGCGGTCGCGTTCTTCGTGCCGCGCAAGAATCGATAAGCAGCCGCTAAGGCTGCAGTAAGGGGTCGCCGCTACCGTGAACGTCATCCAGGAGCTCGAGCGCGAACAGCTCCGCAACGACGTCCCCGAGATCGCCCCCGGCGACACGGTGCGCGTCTCGGTCAAGGTGGTCGAGGGTAGCCGCGAAAGGATCCAGGTCTTCGAGGGCACCGTCATGCGCATGCGCGGGGGTGGCCTCAATCGCCAGATCACAGTGCGGCGCATTGCCAGCGGCGTCGGCGTGGAGCGCACATTCATGGTGCATGCGCCGCGCATCGAGAAGATCGAGGTGGTGCGTCACGGGGTCGCTCGCCGAGCGCAGCTCTACTTCCTTCGCGACCGGGTCGGCAAGGGCGCAACACTCCGCGAGCGCCGCTAGTCTGGTGTTCTCTCCGGGCGTCGCCCCAGCGAGGCGCCCCACGCGCCACGTTCCCCGCATCGCCGGCACCAGACACGAACGCGAGCTCCGGTCGGCTGGCTTTCAGCGCATCGCCGGCCTCGATGAGGTTGGACGCGGATCATTGGCGGGACCGGTGGTCGCGGCGGCGGTCATTCTGCCCGAGCGGCACCGGATTCCCGGCCTTCGCGATAGCAAGGTGCTCGTCCGTGCGCGACGCGAGAGCCTCTACCAGCTGATCCTGCGCCGAGCACTGGCGGTGGGGGTCGGGTGCGTTGAGGTCGAGGTGATCGACCGGATCAACATTCTTCAGGCGACCAAGCTTGCCATGACGCAGGCCGTCGGTCGCCTCTCCCAGCGGCCCGACCACCTCGTCATCGATGCGCTAACCCTGCGCGATGTCGATCTGCCGCAACGGCCGATCATCAACGGGGACGCCATCTGCGCCTCGATCGCCGCCGCGTCGATCGTGGCCAAGGTGACGCGCGACCGGATCTGCGCGGAGCTCGACGAGCGATACCCGGCATACGGCTTCGCCCGGAACAAGGGTTATGGGACCCCGCGCCACCTCGACGCGCTCATGCTCGAGGGACCCTGCGAATGGCACCGGCGCTCCTTCGCGCCCGTCCGCCTGATGCTCGCCGGCGTCCAGCTCCCGCTCGACCTCGACCTCGGCCTCGATCTGCAGGGCGAGGAGGAGCTCGACTACCTGGACGACTGAATCGCTCGCCTCCAAAGGAGCGACCGATGGGCGATCCCAGGCACGATTTCGGGCGGGATGCCGAGCGGCTTGTCGACGGCTGGTTGACCCACGCGGGATGGCAGGTTCTTGCCCGCCGTTGGCGGGTGCCCGAGGGCGAGCTGGATCTCGTCTGCCTGGATCCCGACGACTGCCTGGTGGGGGTCGAGGTCCGTGCCCGGCGCAGTGCTCGAGCCGGCGAACCGGTCGAGACCCTGGGTGCGCGGCACGTCGCTCGCCTGCGCGCTGCCCTCAGTCGTTACGCGAGAGACTGCTCGCCGGCGCACCGGGCTATCCGAATCGACCTGGTGAGCGTCATGCCCACCGCGGCCCGGGACGCGTGGCGGCTGCGACGCCTGCCCGGGGTCGACGCGGAATGAGCCACCCTCACGAGCTCGAGAAGAGCGCCTCCAGGGCGCGGACCGACGAGATATACGGCCAGCTCGCCGCGTAGATGCCGAGGGTGTCGACGGCCCGCTGGCCCTGGTAGTAGGCGGCCAATGTGCGGTCACGATCGCCAGCGTAACGGTCGAGATAGTGGGCGAGCAGCCGGACGCCGGCGCGGACATTGGAGCGGAGCTCACCAATCCGGACCGGCTCGTGGAGCATTGCTGCGGCAACCCAGTCACCGGTCGCGGGGAGCAGCTGCATCACGCCGACGGCTCCGGCCCCGCTCACCACGCCTTGCCGCCAGCCCGATTCCTGCCAGCCGACAGCCAGTGCGAGCGCCGGAGGTACCGCAAAGCGCCGCGCCTCCTCGATGATGACGGCGCGCACCCGTTGCTGCCCGGCGCTGAGATTCGGCATCGTCCGCGGCTTGGGTTGGGACGGAGGGGCAGCGGCCGCGCGGACGGGTTTTGCGCCGGGAATGCGCAGCCGATCACCCGCGCGGATGTACGACGGGTTGCCGATCGCATTGGCCTCCGCGATGGCGGCGATGGTCGTGCCATAGATGGCGGCGATGCCGGTGAGGTTCTCTCCCGCCAGAACGACATGGAGAGCAGCTGTCGCCACCGTTGACGAGGGCTTCACCGGCCTGCTCGGCGGGGCGGCCACGCCCGGGATGCGCAGCCGATCGCCGGCGCGAATGAATGAAGGGTTGGCGAGCCGATTCGCCATGGCGATGGCCGCAACCGTCGTCCCATAGTGATCGGCGATCGCGATCAGGTACTCGCCCGCCTGGATCAGATGGCTCGTCGAGGGCGCGGCCTTGGCAGGGGCGGGCTTGGCAGGGGCGGGCTTGGCCGGCGCAGCCTTGGCGAGGACGGGCTTTGAGATCTCGAGCAGCAGCGTCTGACCGGCGTAGATCCGATTGGGATCGCCGATCCGATTGAGGGCCGCCAGTCGCTCGACGGTCACGCCGTGCTCACGCGCGATCTGGCTCAACGTGTCGCCCGCCTGGACCACCATCGTCGGTTCGGCAGCGGCCGTGGTATCGACCAGCGCGGCGCTGACCGCGACGACAACGGCCGCGAGCGCGCCAAAGAGGTCCAGGATCCTCGGCTGTCGGTGCATCGCTCCTCCGCTGGGGGTATCGGTCGGCACCGGGGCTTGTCGGCGGGTGCGGGACGAGCATCGGGGGGTCGATGAAGGTCGGTCAAAGGTACGAGCGGGTGGCGAGGGAGTACTTCGGTACCCTTGAGAGTGGCGTGGTGTGGTCCGGGGCCTCGGGTCGGGGACGCGGCCGGTGGTATACTCCGCCTCGGCCCTCGCTCAAATGTGTGGCATTGTGCTGCGTCTGGGGGCCAATCGCCTGATCACACACGTTCGCTGATCCCCACGCTCAACGGTGCCCGTCGCGCGCGCAAGCCGCCGCCGGGTCGACGCGGGGAGTCGAAGCGAGCGGAGGAACAACCGGAGGTATTCACTTGGCTGCCACCACCATGAAGCAGCTGCTCGAGGCGGGCGTCCACTTCGGACATCAGACCCGCCGCTGGAACCCGAAGATGCGCGAGTACATCTTCGCCGAGCGCAACGGCATCCACATCATCGACCTCGCGCAGACCGTGAGCCGGCTCGACGCGGCGCTGGCGTTCGTGCGCGAGACGGTCGCGCGCGGGGACAGCATCCTCTTCGTCGGGACCAAGAAGCAGGCCCAGGAGTCGGTCCGCGCCGAGGCCGAGCGCTCGGGGCAGCACTACGTGAACTCGCGATGGCTTGGCGGGATGCTCACGAATTTCACCACCATCAAGCGCCGGATTCAGCGGCTCGAGGCGCTCGAGGCACGTCGGGACGCCGGTGACTTCGAGCGCCTCACCAAGAAGGAGGCGGCCAAGCTCACCGAGGAGATCACGAAGCTCAATACCGTGCTCGGCGGGATCCGCAAGATGCGCCGACTACCGGGCGCCCTGTTCGTGATCGACCCGCACCGGGAGGCGATCGCGGTCAGCGAAGCGCGCCGCCTCGAGATCCCGATCGTGGCGATGACCGATACGAACTGCGACCCGGACCTGATCGACTGGGTGATCCCCGCCAATGACGACGCGATCCGTTCGGTGAAGCTGATCTGCAGCAAGGTCGCCGACGCAGTGCTCGAGGCGCAGCAGTTGCGCCAGGCCCGCCTCGACGAGGAGTTCGAGCAGGCCGAGGCGCTGCCTCCGGTGGACGAGACCGCGCTGGCGCCCGACTCCGATTACAGCGTGGCGCTTGCCGCCGGGGAGGCGCTCGTCTTCGAGCCTGAGCCGGAGGAAGATGAGGACGAAGAGCGACGCGCCCGCGCCCGTCGCGCCGCTCACCTGGAGGAGGGGGAGCGCGACGAGCCAGAGGAGCGCGACCACGATCGATCCGAGAGGAAGGAATGACACAGACCTTGATGATCACCGCTGACGATGTGAAGCAGCTCCGCGACAAGACCGGGGCAGGCATGATGGACTGCAAGCGTGCCCTCACGGAGAGCGGCGGCGATCTCGACAAGGCGGTCGCGTGGCTCCGCGAGAAAGGCCTCTCGACAGCGGCCAAGAAGGCGGGCCGCGTCGCGCGCGAAGGGGTGATCACGAGCTACATCCATCACGGCTCTCGGCTGGGCGTCCTGCTCGAGCTCAACTGCGAGACCGATTTCGTGGCTCGAACCGACGACTTCCAGCAGCTCGCGCGCGAGCTCGCGATGCAGGTCGCTGGACTGGCCCCGATCTATGTGGCCCGCGAGGATGTGCCGGCCGAGTTGATCGAGGAGAAGCGAAGCGCTTTCACGGCGGACGCCGAGCAGGAGAACCGGCCCGCGGACCGGATTCCGATGATCGTCGAAGGCAAGCTGAACAAGTGGCTGGAGTCGGTCTGCCTGCTCGAGCTTCCGTATCGGGATACCGACCGAAAGATCGGTGACCTGATCACCGAGAAGGTGACGCTCTTCGGCGAGAACATCAGGGTCGCGCGCTTTGTGCGGATGGCGGTCGGCGAGACCGCTCCGGCAACCGACGGAGAGGCCGCCTGAAGGTGGCCGAACCCGTTGTGGAGCCCAAGTACCGGCGGGCGCTGCTGAAGCTATCCGGCGAGGCGCTGATGGGCTCGAAGCAGTACGGGATAGATCCGGAGGTGGCACGCGAGATCGCCGCCCAGATCGCGGAGGCGCGCCGTGCCGGGATCGAGGTCGCGGTGGTGGTCGGCGGTGGAAATATCTTCCGCGGGCTGGCCGCCGCTGCGAAGGGAATGGATCGGGCCACAGGCGACTACATGGGTATGCTCGGTACGGTCATGAACGGGCTGGCAATTCAGGATGCTCTGGAGCAGATGAGCTGCCCGACCCGCGTCCTGTCCGCAATCGCCATGAACGAGATCTGTGAGCCCTACATCCGACGACGCGCCGAGCGCCACCTCGAAAAAGGGCGGGTGGTGGTGATGGTGGCCGGCACCGGCAACCCGTACTTCACGACCGATACGGCCGCCACCCTTCGCGCGGTCGAGGTCGGGGCCGAGGTGATCCTCAAGGCGACCCGCGTCGACGGGGTCTACGACGCGGATCCGGAGAAGCACCCCAAGGCGCGGCGCTACAGCCAGATCAGCTACACCGAGCTGCTCAGCAACCGGCTGGAGGCGCTCGACGCCACCGCCGTCAGCCTCGCCATGGACAACGAGATGCCGATCGTCGTCTTCGACATGACCCAGCCGGGGAACATCCTGCGTGCGCTCTGCGGCGAGGCGATCGGTAGCCTGATCTCCGGAGATGTACGCGATGACGCATGAAGAGCTCGTGGCCGCCGAGCCGAAGATGCAGCGCGCGATCGATGCCATGGAGCGGGACTTCAACGCGATCCGGACCGGACGAGCCTCCACCGGCCTCGTCGAGCGGATCACCGTTGACTACTACGGCACCTCGACGCCGATCAACCAGATCGCCGGAGTGAGCGTCCCCGACGCGCACCTGATCGTGATCCAGCCATGGGACCGCTCGGTCCTGGGAGCTATCGAGAAGGCAATCACAAAGAGTGACATCGGGCTGGTCCCCAATGTTGACGGCACCGTGGTCCGACTCAACGTGCCCCCGCTGACCGAGGAGCGGCGACGGGAGATCGTCAAGCAGGTCCGGCGCCGGGCCGAGGAGGCACGCATCGAGGTGCGCAACCACCGCCGCGAGGTCGCCGAGCACCTCAAAAAGGCGCTGCGCGACGGCGATCTCTCGGAGGACGAAGAGCGCCGCGAGCTCGAAGCGCTGCAGAAGCTGACCGACCGCTATATCGACACGATTGAGGCCCGCGCCGAGCGGAAGGAAGCCGAAGTGATGGAGGTCTGAGGCGCTGCCCGACGCTGAGCGCCCGCGACATGTCGCGATCATCATGGACGGCAATCGTCGCTGGGCCGCCGCCAGGGGATTGCCCGGCCTTGCCGGTCATATCCAGGGCGTAGAGGCGATCAAGCCGATCGTGCGGGTCGCGCCGGAGCGCGGAATCGAAGTCCTCTCCCTCTACGTGTTCAGCCAGGAAAACTGGCGCCGTTCCGATGAAGAGGTGGCCGGCCTCTTCAGCCTGATCGATGGTGCCGTGCGACAGAACACCGACGAGCTGGTGGCGCAGGGGGTGCGGGTTCGCGTCATCGGGCGGCTGCATGAGGCCCCCACCGATGTCCAGCGTTCCATTCGCGAGGCCGAGGAGCGCACGCGCAGCGGGGCCGGCATGGCGCTCAATATCGCCTTCAACTACTCGGGCCGTTCCGAGATCATCGACGCGATACGAGCGCTGATCGCGGCCGGCGTGCCGGGGCCGGAGATCGACGAAACCCGCATCGGAGAGCACCTTTACACCACGGGACAGCCCGACCCCGATCTGATCATCCGCACCGGGGGCGAGCATCGGACCAGCAACTTTCTGCTCTGGCAGGGCGCCTATGCGGAGCTGATCTTTTCGTCGACCCTGTGGCCCGACTTCTCGGAGGTCCATCTCGACGCCGCTCTCAACGAGTTTGCAACTCGCCAGCGCCGGTTCGGGAGCTGATCTTGTTGCTTACCCGTCTGCTGAGCGCCTTCGTGCTCGCTCCGATCGTGCTCATCATCGCGCTGATTGGCGAGCCGTGGCTCTCCCTGCTGGTTGGCGTTCTCGTTTTTCTGGCGATGGCGGAGCTGATCTCACTGCTCGATGCCGCCGGCTTCGAGCCGCCACAGGTGCTCGGGCTGCTGGCGGGTCTCGCCACCGCGGCCGCCGGCCTGGTGGCCGCCAACCAGGGGAATGTGGGAGGGCTGCTCAACGATCTGCTGCAGGCAACGGCGCGCCCGGGACTCGTGATCGTCGTCTATGCCGGAGCCTTGATCCTGCTCGGTGTGGTGGCCTTCACCCGGACCGATCCGCGCAACGGCTTTCTCAGCTGGGCGGCGACCTCGTTCGGGGTCGCGTACGTGGCGATCCTCGCGCCGTTCATCGCCCTCGTCGCCCATCTGGGGCCGCAAGGTGGCTCGGCGATTACCGCGGTCGGCCCCATCGGCCTGAGGGCGGGGGCCGGCTGGACGCTCCTGTTGATCCTGGTGGTCTGGGGATATGACACCGGTGCCTATCTGACCGGACGTTGGCTCGGGCGGCGGCGCCTGATCGATCACATCAGTCCGTCGAAAACGATCGAGGGCCTGCTGGGGGGGCTGCTCGTCGCGACGATCGGGGCCGGGCTCGGGGGACTGCTGCTCGGGATCGCCCCATGGCATCCGCTGATCATCGGGCCATTGGTCGGCCTGGCGGCCCAGGCGGGAGACCTCGCCGAGTCGCTCCTGAAGCGGGCCGCGGGGCGGAAGGAGTCCGGGTTCCTGGTTCCGGGCCACGGTGGCGTGCTGGACCGGCTCGACTCGTTCCTCTTCGCCGCGCCCATCCTCGCCGCGTACGCGCTGATCGTGGCCGGCGCCTCGACGTGACCGGCGTCGCGCTGCTCGGCTCGACCGGCTCGATCGGGCGTCAGACGCTCGAGGTGCTCGCCGCGCTGTCGGATCGCTTCCAGCTCCGCGCGCTCGCGGCCGGCCGCCGCAGCGAAGCCTTCAGCGCACAGCTCGCAGCATTTCCGGAGGCCCGGGCGTGGTGCGCCGATGGGATGCCGAGCCGCCTGGACCCCGGTCGCTGGGCAGCGGGAGGCCTCGCCGAGCTGGCCGTCGCCGAGGGTGTCGAGCTGGTTGTGGTGGCCACGACCGGGATGGCGGCGCTTCCAGCCGTGCTTGCCGCCTTGCGGTCGGGCCGGCGCGTCGCGCTGGCCAACAAGGAGACGCTTGTCACCGGTGGGCACCTAGTTGCTCAGGCGCTTGACACCATCGGCGGGGATCGCCTCGACCGGCTGCGGCCGATCGACAGCGAACACTCGGCGATCTGGCAATGCCTGCTCGGGGAACCGATCGATGGCGTGGCTCGTCTCATCCTGACCGCCTCGGGCGGGCCCTTCCGCGACCGCGACCCGCGGCGCCGAGCGACGGTGACGATCAATGAGGCGCTGAGCCACCCGACCTGGAAGATGGGGCCGAAGATCACGATCGACTCGGCGACCCTCGTCAACAAGGCCTACGAGGCCATCGAGGCCAGATGGTTGTACGGTCTGCCGTACTCTAGAATCGAGGCCGTGATCCACCCCCAGAGCGTCGTCCACTCGCTCGTCGAGTTCACCGACGGGTCGTTCAAAGCGCAGATGGGCCTTCCCGACATGCGTCTGCCGATCCAGTACGCGCTTACCTATCCCCAGCGCCTGCCATCGCAGGCTCGCCATGGTGGGCCGATCGATTGGGGCAGTCTGGAGTTCATGGCGCTGGACGAGGCTCGGTTCCCGGCATATCGGACCGTCCGCGCCGCGGCCGCGGCCGGCGGCAACCGTGGCACGATTCTCAACGCGGCCGACGAGGTCGCGGTCGCAGCCTTCCTGGCCGGCTCACTGCCGTTCGACGGCATCGCACCACTGCTTGAGACCGCGGTCGATCGCTGGGGGGCCGAAGCGGAACCGGACCTGGAGACGATCCATTCGCTCGATGCGGAGGTGCGGTCGACCCTGCGCGCCGTGACCGGGCTGAGCGAGGGCGCCTGATGGCGGTGGTAGGGACGATCGCGGCCTTCCTGGCGGTCCTCGTCGTGCTGGTGCTCGTGCACGAGCTCGGGCACTTCATCGTCGCGAAGCGGGCGGGGATCACAGTGCAGGAGTTCGGGATCGGCTTCCCACCGCGCATCGGCTCGGTGATGTGGCGGGGCACCCGCTATTCGGTCAACTGGATCCCGCTGGGTGGCTTCGTGAAGATGCTGGGCGAAGACGGCGAAGCGGAAGAGGAGCGACTGCGCCGGGATGGCTTGAGCGAGGCCCAGGTCGAGGTTGCCATGGCTGGAGCATTCAACCGGAAGCCGATCCCGATCCGGATCATCGTCCTGCTGGCCGGCGTGTTCATGAACTTCCTGCTCGCGTCCGTCATGTTCGCGGCCGCGCTGAGCCTTCCTGCGCAGGTCGGCCACGGGCCGCTGACCGTCACCGAGGTCCAGGCCGGCAGCCCGGCACAGGGGAAGCTGGAGGTCGGCGACCGAATCGTGAGCGCCGACGGCCGGAGCTTCGCGACCGGCGCCCTCGACCGCTCTCGTGAGCTGACCGCCTACGTAGCCATCAGGGCAGGGAAGGAAGTCGTGCTCGGGGTCGTGCGCGATGGCAAGTTGCGAGAGGTCGTGGTCGTGCCGCGCTCCCTGACCGACGACCAGCGCGCCCAGGGTCTTGGCTCGATCGGCTTCATGTATAAGCCTGAACGCATCGTTGAGGAGCCATCCGCGGTCGGCAATCCGGTCGCGGCGCTCGCGGAGGGAACCGCCGCCGCCTGGGGACTGGCCATACGCATTCCGGGTGGCCTTGCCGAGGCGGTCGGTGGCCTGATCGGGCTCAACCCCGGAGCCGCTGATGCGGCGCGAGGGCCGATCGGCATCGCCGAGGAGACGGGGCGCGTCCTGGAGGCCCCGCTCGTCAGCCAGCTCCTCTTCGTCGGTGTGCTCTCGATCAACCTTGCCGTTCTGAACGTGCTGCCCTTCCCCCCACTCGACGGTGGCCGCATCGCCGTAGTCCTGATCGAGGCGGTTCGCCGTCGTCGGCTGCCGGCCGAGCGCGAGGCGCTCATCTACCTCACCGGCTTCGCGGTCCTGATCGCGCTCGTCATCCTGATCTCGATCCAGGACGTGTCGCGCCTGCTCGGCGGCTGATCCCCAGCGACCTCATCGCTCCCCTGAGACGGCCCCTGACGGGTGCCGCAGGGGGGCCTCGTCCGTGCCGGCTGAGTGGCGGAACCCCCTCGACGCTGATATACTTCTCATTGGTTTCGCCGGCCGATAAGCGGACCACATTTAGATAGATCCGATTGGTAGGACGTGGGTCGGTTCGCCATCCCACGTCTTTTGTTTCGTCTGCGCGAGCGAGGTGGTTCGAGGGCCGTGAATCGAGACTTCATCGGAGCGCTGCTCCAGCTGAATGCCGAGAAAGGCGTCCCGCAGGAGATCCTGATCCAGACCCTGGAGCAGGCGATCGAATCGGCCTATCGGCGCAACGCGGAGGCGCCCGAGAACGTCGTCGTGCGGGTCGACCCCGAGAGCGGCCAGATCAGCGTCTACCGCGAGTATGAGGTGGTCGCCACCCCCGAGGAGGTGACCGATCCGGAGGCGCAGAAGACGGTCGCCGATGCGCAGAAGATTGATCCGGAGACCGGCGTCGGCGGCAGAGTGCGGGTACCGGAGAACGTGACCCAGGCGCAGCTCGGCCGGATCGCCGCGCAGACCGCCGGGCAGGTCTACCGCCAGCGGCTTCGCGAGGCGGAGCGCGACGTGGTGTACGGGCAGTACGCAAGTCGCGAGGGCGAGATCATGACCGGGGTCGTGCATCGCACGACCGACTCGGCCGTGATCCTGGACATGGGCAAAGGGGTCGAGGCGGTCCTCGCGGTCACCGAGCAGCTGCCTTCGGAGACATATCGGATCGGCCAGCACCTGAAGGTCTACGTCCTCGAGGTGCGGCGCACGACGCGTGGCCCGGTGATCGTTGCCAGCCGCACCCACCGCGGGTTCCTGCGTCGTCTGATGGAGATGGAGATCCCCGAGATCTACAACGGGACCGTGGTGATTCGCGGCATAGCACGCGAGGCGGGCAGCCGCTCCAAGGTGGCGGTCGAGAGCCGCCAGGCGGGCGTCGACGCCAAGGGCGCGGCGGTCGGCCAGCGCGGCGCCCGCATCCAGTCGATCGTGGCCGAGCTCAACGGCGAGAAGGTCGACGTGGTCCTCTGGGACGACGATCCGGGTCGGTTTGTGGCCGAGGCGCTTTCGCCCGCGGAGGTGCTGACCGTGCGGATCGACGAGGAGCACAAGATCGCGAACGTTGTGGTCCCGGAGCGTCAGCTCAGCCTGGCGATCGGCAAGGAGGGCCAGAACGCACGGCTGGCCGCCAAGCTGACCGGCTGGCGGATTGATATCCGCTCCGACGCCGGGGTTGCGACCGCAGCAGCCGCCTCGGGCGGCGAGGCGGAAGGGTCCGCGGAGGCATCGGCCGATGCCGAAGCGACGACCTGATCACATACCGATGCGGACCTGCGCGGCGTGCCGCGAGGTCCGTCCGAAGCGATCGATGACCCGGCTGGTACGACGCCCCGACGGGTCGGTGGTCGCTGACGCGACCGGCAAGGCCGCCGGGCGCGGAACCTACATATGCGATGAAGCAGCCTGCCGGGAGCCGCGACGCCTGGTCGAGGCCGTGAAGCGAGCACTCGGTGCTGCCGTTGAGCCGGGGCTGCTCGAGACCGAGGTGAATC
>JALYTG010000196.1 GCA_030854405.1 Chloroflexota bacterium
CGCTTCACCTCGGCCAGCGCCGCAGGTCGCTCGAAGCCGGTCTGCGCGATGAGGAAGTCGACCGCCTCGTCGAACCCGATCTGGCCCCGATGCAGCCTGATGTCGAGGACGATTCGGGTGGCGCGCCAGATAGCGTCGGTGTGGACCACGTACCAGTTGGTGGGTGTGTCGTCGAATCCCTGCTCTTTCATCATTCGCTCGCAGTAGAACGCCCAGCCCTCCGCGAACTCCGGCGCAAAGCTGAAGAGACGGACGAGCGATGGATTCGTGACGGCCGCGCTGAGCTGGAGGTGATGGCCGGGGTACGCCTCGTGCACGCCGGTGTTGCTGATGGATGCGTAGTTATGCTCGCGCATCATCTCGGGCGTCTGTGGCGGTGTGACGATGTACACGCCCAGCGGGACCCTGTCGAACTTCGCCGGCTCGTAATACGCGGCGAACGGGATCAGATGCCGCATAAATGACGGGGTCTCAATGACGACCAGGTGGTCCTCCTCAGGAAGGGTCGCGAGGTCGTGGTCGGCGATGAACCGGCGCGCCCGATCCATTCCGCCCCGATACTCGTCGAGCGCCAACGCGAACGTGGCGGGGTGGTCGTTCTTCACGAGATCGCCCACCTCGGCCGGCGAGAGGGTCGGGTCAATCTCGGCACAGACCGCATCACGCGCCGCCTTTGACTCGGCGAGCATCTGCTCGCCGATGGCGAGGATCTCGTCCCCACTTGCCTCCAGCTCCCGCAGCTGGACCAACTGCTCGAAGCGTTCCGGGCCGGCTGCCCATTCATCCTCCGCGCGCGGGAGCGCCTTCTCGCGCAGCCAGGCGGCGTGCTCAATGAGGGCCGCCTTCGCCCTGGTGACCGCCTGCTCCAGCCGGCCGGCGAGTCCCTGGTCGCGGCTCTCGGTCCTCGCGGCGGCCACGATCGTGTCGAGAAACCCCGGCAGCGAGCCGGTGGTCTCGAGGTCGATCTCGACCCACAGCCGGACCGGATTGGTCAGACGCTCGCGTGTCTCGGCGAGGTAACGGGGGGCGGCCTCAAGCCTCCCGGCCATGCGGGCCAGCCGCTCGTCGAGCGGCGCGAAGTCGCGGGTGAAGAGCGGGAAGAGGGCGCTGCCGAGATGCTCGGCCGCATTCGTACTGCGCGCCCACGGGCGAAGCTCGGCGAGTCGAAACAGATCGAGTCGCGACTCATGCACAAGAAGGTCACGGTCGAGCGCGCGCTCCGGCGAGAGCTGGTCCCCGCCGAAGCGTTCCATCTCAGCCACGGTGGCGCGGAGATGGTCCTGCTCGCGTTCGATCTGTTCACGCGACCCCAGGCTCAGCTCTGCATCGTGATCGTGGATGCCGAGGAACGTGGCGTACTCCGGATGCATGGCCAGCTGGTCACGAAACCAGCGCTCGACGGTGCGGTCAAAGCGCGCGTCGGCATCCGTCGTCACGGTCATCGGGGTGCTCCTGGGGGGACTGGCGGGGGGCCGGATCGGTCACGTGGAGGGCGCAGCCAGCGCGCGCGTGAGGAAGCCTAGCACCCAGCCAGTGGTCTCGGTTGGGCATGCTTCGAGCATCTCACCCCGGCCGGCAGGCGCGCACGCCTGAAGCTGCGCATCGACCCCAGTCGCCTTGGCCGCGTCGACAAGCTCCTTCGAATCATTGGGACCGATCGAGTCGTCCTTCCCGCCAGCAAGGATGAGAACGGGGCGCCCAGCGAGGCGCGCGATCGCCTGCACGGGATCGGCCGCGCTCATATCCTCTCCTGTCCGGATCAGGCCTCCGAGAAGGATCGCCCATGCGCCCCCCCCGGAGAGCGGATAGCCAGCCTTGTCGAGTCGCGCCTGGGCGGCATTCGCCAGCGTGGCGTGGGTCGAGGCGATGATCAGCGCGTCGACCCGATCGTCGTTGGTCGCCTCGTTGACGGCTGCGGCACCGCCCATTGACAGACCCAGCACGGCGACCTGCTTGGGCGCCTTTGTCGCCACCAGCCAGTCGAGCATTGCTTTCACGTCAAGCTGCTCGAGTGCTCCCTGCGTCGTCTGGTCTCCCGAGCTCTGCCCGTGGTTGCGCAGGTCGAAGGCCACCAGGTTGTAGCTCTCGTGCAGGACCGCTGCCCAGGCCAGCATTTCGCTCTTGCTCCCGCCCCAGTCATGGACCAGCACCACGGTGGGTCCCGCCGGACCGATGCTCGCCGCCGCCGGGATGTACCAGCCCGCAATCCGGATCCCATCCTCGGTCACGACCGCTTCGCCCGCTGCGGCCGGCCGAACGGTGCAATGCTCCGGATCCGGCTGCGCGGCGACCGCCGCGTCGCCAGTCACGTCGTAGTTGATCGCCTCGTATGCCCAGCCGAAGGCGGCCGGGGTGCGGCAGTCGGGGGATCGCGCAACCTGGTCAACGAGTTCCCCGGAGCCTTCGTAGCCGACGAAGGCGAAATAGGCCAGCAGCCCGACCAGGCTGAGCGCAAGAGCGATGCTCAGCCAGCGCGAGACGCGCGCTCGGCGTGCAGCACGAGGGTCGGGCGGCAGCTCGAACGACATCGCGCGGCCGAGTATAGGCGGTGGTGGCCGGAGGCCCGCTCCCGTACAATCGGATTCCGTGACCACCAAACGGACCACCCTTCGCGCCGCGACGCGGCCGATTCCACGCCACCGCGGTCACTCGCTCGCACCCGAGCACGTGGGCGAGGGAGGCAGCATCGCCATCCTGGCGCTGGCTGTCGGCGGCGTGGCGATCTTCATCACGGCCCTGTCGCTGCTGGTCGGCGGCTTCACCATGGGCGCCCGCTACGCAAGCCATCCGCCGCCAAACGTGGCTCAGCTTGGGATCGGGCTGATCGTGGGCGGGATCGGCCTCCTCGTCCTGGCGGCCGCCATGGTCGGCTCAGCGGTGGCGGTCTTCGCTGACGTGCGAGGTGCGCGCGTGGCGGCTGCCATCATGGCCGGCCTCGTGGCGCTGCTCGCGGCGGGCGGGGCGATCGTGGCGATGGGCGGCGTGGTGACCGAGCCTGTCCTGGCGACAATCCTGGCCGCCGCCACACTCGCTTTCGGCGTATCGGCGATCCTGCTCTCCCGCCGACCCGCCTGAACGTCGCGCCATGGCGCGCCTGATCCTGCTGATCGGCGGTCTGACCTTCGCGCTCGCTGGAGTCACCGCGGTGCTGATCGGTTGGCTTGCGGCCGAGTGGCTCCTCGCCCGGCTGCCGGCCGTCTCCGCCGGTCCCGCCGCGGTGGGCGGCGCCACCGTGGCGATTGGCGGGGCGCTCCTCGCCGTCGCGCTCGTCCACCTCACGGTGGTGGCCGGGCTGGCGCAGAGCGCGAAGGTTGCGGATTCGGCTGGAGCGCTCCTGGCGGGCGCGATGACGGCTCTTCTGGGCGCAAGTGCGATCGCGGGGTTAGTCCAGGGTTGGCCGCTGGCGGCCATCGGTCTCGCGCTCTGCGCGCTGGCCTACGGCTGGGCTGCGGCCCGCCTGATTCAGCCGAGGATCTGCGTCTGATCCCCGCAGATCCTTTGCTATACTCGGCGCTCCGCGGGCCCGTGGTGTAGCGGCCCAACATGCCAGCCTGTCACGCTGGAGATCGCCGGTTCGAATCCGGTCGGGCCCGCCACTCCACCGACAACCCGCGAGCTCGATCCTGCACGAACAGATGCACTACGGGGCCGGGCCGAAGTCCTGCTGCTTCGCGACGACCCAGTCTCCGACGCCGCCCGCAGCGGACGCCTCGACTCGATACAAGCTCACGATCTGCTGAATTGAGTCACCGTTAGCATCAAATCCCACGGTGCCGAGGGCGGTCTGGTAGCGGTGGGCCGGATCGACCGCATAGGAGCGAACTGCCTCGCGCAGGCCCTGGGCGTTAGGGCCTGTCTTCGCAAGCTCGCGCAGCGACTGCAGGATGACCTCGGCGCAGGCATATGCGGCGCCTGCGTACTCATCCGGAGCCACCCGGTACTTGGTTCGGAAGCGATCCTCGAAGTCGGCTCGGAGGGGACCGATGGTGGCGTGGGAGGCATACGAGCCCAGTGCCCCGGCACCGAGCAGCTGGATGTAGGAGCCCTTGTCCGCCCCGGAGCCGTCCCAGATGCCATCCCAGCTGAAGAGCGGGACGGCGGCATGGCCCTCGTCGACCATCGCCTTCCGCAGCTCCGGGGCACCGGTGTCACTGAAGCCACCGAAGAAGACGATCGTTTGCGGTCCGAGGGTCCCCGACAGCGGCTCGAGAACGGGAACGGGGTCGGCCCCCGGGTTCAGCGCGCGCCGCACAGTCGTCCCGCCGAGCTTCTTGAAGGCCTGCTCGAAAAAATCGGCGATCTGGCGGCCGACATCTCCCGCGTCATCGACGACGAGGGCCTCGCGTGCGCCGAGGTCATTGAAGGCGAACGAGGCCGAGGCTGGCCCCTGGATATCGTCCGCGGGTGCCAGCCGGACATAGTTGATGCGGGTTGGGTAGGCGGCACGCAGGTCCAGCGCCCCGAATCGCGGCTTGGTGAGACCGGACCGGGTGTTGGCCGGGCTGCACTGAAGCAGCCCGGCTGTGTTCGTGATGGGAATCTGGCTGGTCGCGACGCCGGAGCTGCTGGGCCCAATCATCGCGATGACCCTCGGATCTGCGGCGAATGCGGTCGCGTTGGCCCCGCCTAGATCCGGATCCTCGCTGCCGTCCGTGCCCGCGTCGTCGCGGGCATCGAGCTTCAGGGTCGCCCCGCCGATGCCGCCGGCCGCGTTTGCCTCATCGATCGCCAGCTGGACAGCGTCTTGCATCGGGCCGCCGAGGAACGCCACGTTGCCGCTGAGCGGCATGTCGAGCCCGATCGTCCACGGCCCCGGAGGTAGGCCGGCGGCCGGGCGTGAGAT
>JALYTG010000197.1 GCA_030854405.1 Chloroflexota bacterium
GCTTCGTCGAGACCTCCGAGATCCGGTTCGAGTCCTCGAACGGCGACGACGAGGCAGCGGGTACGGACCAGCCCGATCGCTCGACCGAGTCGGAAGCCGAAGGCGCCCAGTCCGCCGATCAGGCCAGCGCCGCGCCACACCGTGACGCCCGCGCGACACGGGTGGACCGTGAGATCCCCGCACCCCCGCAGTCGCCCGCTCCTGCCGATGGCGACGGGAGCGGGGGCAACGGCAAGCCACCCGACGGCATCGCCCCCCCGCCCGCACCGCCGAGCCTCCCGCAGCGCCGTGGGAGACCGCGGCTGAAGAAGCTTCGAATGCTCTTCGTCCTTGCCGGTCTCGCCCTACTGGCCCTGGTCTCTACCGTGTTCGGAATGATGGCCGCGGTCTCGACCGACCTGCCGGCGATCTACAACTTCGCCCAATTCCGAGCCGCGAAGAACAGCGTCGTCCTCGATGACACCGGCGCTCCGATCGGCACCCTGAGCAGCGACCAGAACAAATTCCTGCTCACCTCCGGGCAGATCTCCCAGAACGTCAAGAACGCCACCGTTTCGATCGAGGACAGCCGCTTCTATCAGCACAGCGGCATCGACTACCACGGGATCGCCCGGGCGCTGGTCGAGGACGTCCTCTCGCGCAGCGCAAGGCAGGGCGCCTCGACGATCACCCAGCAGTTCGTCAAGAACGCCCTCGAGGCGCAGGGCAGCCGCACAGTCTTCGAGAAGTTCCGCGAGGCGGCGCTCGCCTACCGGCTCGAGCAGCACTGGAGCAAGGACAAGATCCTCACCGAGTACATGAACACGATCTACTACGGCGAGGGCGCCTACGGGATCGAAGCGGCTGCCCGCACCTACTTCGGCTACAACCACCCCGGCTGCGGGACCCAGGCCGAGCCGTGCGCATCCGTACTGCTGCCGCAGGAAGCGGCGATGCTGGCCGGCATCATCTCCTCGCCATCGGCATACGACCCCAAGAGCGACGCGGTCGCCGCCAAGGACCGCCGCGACGAGGTGCTGTCGAAGATGCTGGACCAGGGCTACATCACCCAGCAGCAGTACACCGAGGGTGTGAGATCGGCCCTTCCCTCGGCCTCCGATATCCAGCCACCCAAGATCGACTCCAAGGCGCCCTACTTCACGAGCTGGTTGCGGCAGCAGCTGGTCGACCGCTACGGAGCCGGCAAGGCCTTCTTCGGCGGCCTGAAGGTGAAATCGACGCTCGACCTGGGTCTCCAGAGCGCCGCCGAGGCCGCGGTCTACAACCGCACCGCCGCACTCGGCATCACCTCCTCGGCGGTCGTGATCGACAACAAGACCGGGGGTGTGAAAGCGATGGTCGGCGGTCCCGGCTACGACACCCAGCCATTCAATATCGCCGCCTACGGGACAAGGCAGCCCGGCTCGTCTTTCAAACCCTTCACCCTGGTCTCGGCGCTCGAGTTGGGGCACTCACCATATGAGGTGTTCAGCTCACAACCCAAGGTCTTCCCCTTCGGCAAGCACGGCAAACAGCTGTTCCCGGTCCACAACTACGGCGACAGCTACCTGGGGTCGGCCTCGCTGATCACGGC
Source organism: Chloroflexota bacterium (assembly GCA_030854405.1). The sequence goes on from JALYTG010000197.1 coordinate 1,574, forward strand.
GACGCAGTACTCCGACAACTCGGTGTACGCGGACCTCGGGCTGCATCTGAAGAAGACCCCCAAGGAAAGCACCAAGTACATCGCCAGGACCGCGCGCAGGATGGGGATCATCTCCCCGGTTTCAGTCAACCCGGCGATGGTGCTCGGTGGGTTGAAGGTCGGTGTCAATACGCTGGAGATGGCGCACGCGTACGAGACCCTGGCGGAAGATGGACTCCGCATCAGCGGCACCCTCGCCCCCGACCCCGGGATTGATCCGATCGCCTACACACGGGTCAGCACCGGGGACGGCCACACGGTCGACGAGAACGATTCGGTAAAGACGAGGGTGATGCCGACGTCCGTGGCCAACACGGCAAAGCAACTGCTGGCGAACGTGATCAGCGGCGGCACCGGCCAGAGCGCCGCCGGCGTTTCGAGCTACGAGTGGGGCAAGACCGGCACCACCGAGAACAACGGCGACGCCTGGTTCTGTGGTGCGACGCGGGACTCCACTGCCTGTGTTTGGGTCGGCCACGCCGACTCGGTGACACCGATGCTGACCGAGTACGGCGGCGCCCCAGTCGACGGCGGCACGATCCCGGCGCTGATCTGGCACGACGTGATGAGCGCCTGGGAGCAGATCAGGGCCGAGCACGCGGCGGCGAGCAAGAACGGCGGCACGAGCACCTCCCCCTATGTCCCGCCGACCTCGTCCGGCAGCTACACGGCTCCGGCACCATCAAGCGGCAGCACTTCCACCGGCGGTGGTGGAGGCGGAGGCGGTGGGGCCGGCAACGCCGCCCCGCAGCAGGCAGCTCCGGCACCCACACCCACACCGGGTGGCGGCGGGGGCGGCGCAGCCACGGGTGCCGGCGGCATCAGCCCTGGCTAATCGCGCCGGCTCGATCTCAGCGTCGAGGAACACCACTTGCGGCGGCTACGCCGCCTGACCAGCCTGTGGCGGCGCCTGACGGCACCGCCCAGAACTAATTGCGCGCAACGCGCCGGCAAACACCTATGCCGCGTGTTCGACCGGCCAGGGACGAGAGACGAAACGGCAACCGGCGGCGCAGAAGCGCCACGGGTTCTCGGTCGCCTTGCTGATCCCGATCCGCGGTCCGGCCGTGACCTCGTTTGCCCTCCATGCACCCTCGGGCGGTAGGAGCGTGAACGGCGGCGCGCTGAGGCTGGCGCCGTTGTCCGATAGGCCGACGCCGAGCGCCTCGGTGAGCTTGCCCGGCCCCGAGCACAGCTCCCCGTCGCGTTGGCGGCCGCGGCGCTGACGCATCGCCTCCACGCCGACTGTTGGCTCCAGGGCCCGGATCAGCACCGCGGCGGCTTCCCCATCCGGCTCGGCGACGGCGTTGAGAAGGCTGTGGATCCCGTAGGACAGATAGACGTAGGCGCGACCGGGCGGGCCGAACAGCACCTCGTTGCGCGCGGTGCGTCCGACGTAGGCGTGGCAGGCGGGGTCGTCGCGCTCGTAGCTCTCGGTCTCCACGATCACGCCGCCGCAATCGCCGTGCAAGAGCGTGCAGCCGATCAGTTCTTGGGCCACCTCATGGACAGAGCGCTCGAAGAACTCCGGTCCCAGCGCCTCGCTCACGACCCCCGCTCGCTGATGATCGCGTCGACACGGCGCAGCGCCGCGCGGGCAGTCGTCAGCTGCTCGGACAGCCGCGCCGAGGCGGTGCCGCCCTCGATCGTCTTCGACTCCAGCCAACTGGTGCCGCGAAGCACCTCGTAGTACTCCTCGTCGAGGTGCTCGGAGAAACCGCGCAGGTCCTCTGCGCTTAGCTCGGAGAGCGACTTGCCCTGCTCGAGCGCTTGGCGGACCAGACCGCCGACGATCTCGTGCGCTTCGCGAAACGGAACGCCGCGCCGCACCAGCAGGTCGGCGATCTCGGTGGCGGCCAGCATCTCGTCCGCTGACGCGTCCTGCAAGCGCTCGCGATCGAAGCTGATCCCGGCCAACATCCCCTCAGTCATTTCGAGGCACAGCTCGACCGTGTCGATCGCGTCGAACAGAGGTTCCTTGTCCTCCTGCATGTCCTTGGCATAGGAGAGCGGCAATCCATGCATCGCGCCAGCCAGGGCGGCATAGTCGGCGGCGACGCGAGGCGACTTGGAGCGCAGCAGCTCCGCCGAGTCGGGGTTCTTCTTCTGGGGCATGATGCTGGAGCCTGAGGAGAAGGACTCATCGAGCTCGCAGAAACCGAACTCGCTGCTCGACCAGAGCACGATCTCCGCACCGAGCCGCGAGAGGTGGATCGCGCAGCCCGTGGCGGCGGCCAGATAGTCGAGCACGAAGTCGCGGTTCGAGACACCGTCGATCGAGTTCGGCGAGACGTAGTCGAAGCCAAGCTCGTCGGCAACCGCCCGCCGATCGATCTCCCAGTTGACGCCGGCCAGCGCACCTGAGCCGAGTGGCATCACGCTCGCGGTGTGGAGCGCGAGCTGAAAGCGCCAAACGTCGCGGCTCAGCATCCAGAAATAGGCCAGCAGATGGTGGCCAAGGTAGACCGGCTGGGCCCGCTGTAGGTGCGTGTAGCCGGGCATCGGCCAGTCCCGGTGGCTCTCGGCGAGGTCCACGAGGCGGCCCATCACGTCGCGCAGCAGCTCGACCGCGCGCAGAGAATGCGACTGCACGGCCATCGCGACGTCGGTCGCGACCTGGTCGTTTCGCGAGCGACCGGTGTGCAGCTTGCCCGCCACGTCGCCGACCAGCTCGCCGAGGCGTCGCTCGATCGCCATGTGGATGTCCTCGTCGGAGTCCTGAAAGCGGAACTCGCCGCGCTCCAACTCGGCGCCGATCGCCTCCAGCCCGCGGTCGAGCTCTGACAGCTCATCGTCGGTCAACACCCCAACCTCCCGCAGCGCCCGGATGTGGGCCAGGGACTGGTCGACGTCGTAGGGAGCCAGCCGCCAGTCGAACTCGATCGAGCGGTTCAGCCGCCAGAAGCGCGGGTCGGGGTCCTTGCGAAAGCGTGGCATCAGGCGGCGATTATCGCTGCCTGCGGCGCGCTCGATGCCAGATACGCTGCGGCGATGCGGTTCATGGTCACGGGCGCGACCGGCAAAGTGGGCAACGCCGTGGCGCGACGGCTGGTCGAGCGCGGCGACGAGGTGGTGGCGCTGGTGCGCGACCCCGCGGCCGCCGGGAAGGCCCTGCCCGCCGAAGTGAAGCTCGTGCAGGGCGACGTGACGGAGCCGCAGACGATCCAGCCCGCCGTCGAGGGCGTCGACGGGGTCTTCAACTGCATGGGAATCTACGAGC
>JALYTG010000198.1 GCA_030854405.1 Chloroflexota bacterium
CGGCAGAGGTGCGCGCCGCGGCGCCCTGGTCGTCCCAGAAGCCGGGCCGCTGCATCTCGGCCTCGAGCCGCTCTATCTCGGATTCGAGAGAAGCGGGGTCAAAGGTAATCCGCGAGCAGCTTCAGCTGACCGCGGATCTCGGCGAGCCGCGCGGAGACGCCTTCCTTGGAGACGGCTTCGGCCATCAAGTGGAGTATGCCGATGGCGCAAGCCGTCGGCAGAGGCGTGTCAGGCGGCGAAGCCGCCGCAAGTGACTTGGGTTACTTGGGACGCCAACCGTTCATGTCTCGAGCCCGGCGGCGCGCAGCGCCTCTGCCCGCTCGGTGAACGGCTGCCAGCGCGCGATCGAGCCGCCCTCGAACGTGAACAGCGCCGCTGTCTCTTCGTCTTCGGCCATCTCCTCGGTCTCCGTCCACCACCACTGCTTGCGGACCAGGGCGACAACGTGATTTCCCTCTTCAATCAGGTCCTCGACGACGTATCGCTGCCGGAGGTCGCCGGCGGGGTTGCGGGTCGCCCACGCGCGTGCTTCAGCGAGGCCGATCCGCAGGCCCCTTGCGGTCTGAAGCTCCACATGTGGGTGAAGGGTGTCGACGAACCCGTCGAGGTCCTCCGCATTGAACGCCTCGTAGAAGCGGCGCACCAGGTCGGTCTGGGTCGAGCTCGGTTCTAGGCCCCGTGGCACTTCTTGTACTTCTTGCCCGATCCGCACCAGCACGGGTCGTTGCGGCCGATCTTGTCGCGGTCCTCCTTGACCACGGTCTCGACCACTTCGCCATTGCCCCCGCCCACGGGTGGCTCGGTCGCTTCGGTCGCCGCCATCTCCACCGCTCCCGCCGACCCCGCCGCCGCCACCTCGGCCAGCGCCGAGGGCTGGGCCTCGGCGGTGCCACCCGAGTACCTCACCTCGGCGGGGCCATCGGCCGGGGTCGCGAATGCCTGCTCGGCGTCGGCGGGCGCGATGTCAACCTCGACGTGGAAGATCAGCTTCGAGAACTCCTCCCAGATCGAATGCATCAGCTCCTCGAACATCGAGAAGCCCTCGTTCTTGTAGGCGACCAGGGGGTCGATCTGGGCGAAGCCGCGCAGGTGGATGCCCTCGCGCAGGTAGTCCATCTCGTAGAGGTGCTCGCGCCAGCGGTTGTCGATCACCTGGAGCAGGATCGAGCGCTCCAGGTAGCGCATCAGCTCCTCGCCGAACTGCTCGGTGCGCTCGTCGTAGGCCGAAAGCGCGTCCTCCGACAACGCGTCCTTGAGCTGCTCGCGATCGAGTGTCTCCGGCGCGATCTCGGCGACGTCCACCTTCAGCGGCCAGATCTGGCGCAGCTGCGTGTCGAGCTCGGCCATATCCCAGTCCTCGAGGATCTCGCCCGGCGTGTACTCGTCGACCAGGCGCACGATCGTCCCCTCCAGCTCATCGCGCGAAACGTCGGACATGTCGCGCCCCTCGAGGATCTCGCGGCGGTACTTGTAGACCACACGCCGCTGCTCGTTCATCACGTCGTCGTACTCGAGCACCCGCTTACGGATCAGGAAGTTCTGCTCCTCGACCTTCTTCTGGGCGTTCTCGACCGTGCGGGTGAGCATCTTCGCCTCCAGCGGCATCTCGGCGCCCTCCTCGTCGACCGGGCCGAGCCGATCGAGGATGCGGTAGATGCGATCGCCGGCGAACAGCCGGATCACGTCGTCCTCGGCGGAGAGGTAGAAGCGCGATTCGCCGGGGTCGCCCTGGCGGCCCGACCTCCCGCGCAGCTGGTTGTCGATGCGCCGCGACTCGTGGCGCTCGGTTCCGCAGATGAACAGCCCGCCGAGCTCGCGCACCTCATCGGCCTCGGCCTCGCGGCTTGACTCGAGCTCGGCGATCTTGGATGCCAGGGCCTCCGCATAGCCCTCGGAATCGGGCGCGATGCCCTTGCGGGCGAGCTCGACCCCCGCCACGCCTTCAGGGCTGCCGCCGAGCTTGATGTCGACGCCGCGGCCCGCCATGTTGGTGGCGATCGTGACCGCCCCCTTGCGTCCCGCCTGGGCGATCGTCTCACCCTCCTTCTGGGCGTACTCGGGCTTCGCATTGAGCACCACGTGCTCGATGCCGCGACGGCGCAGCTCGTCGGAGATCATCTCGGAGACCTCGACCGAGACGGTGCCGACCAGGATCGGCTGGCCTGCGTCGTTGCGCTCCGTGATCTCGACGATCACGGCCCCCCACTTGCCGTCCTTGGTCTTGAAGATCTGATCGTTGTGATCGCCGCGGATCATCGGCACGTTGGTCGGGATGTCGACCACCGGCATCTTGTAGATCTTCATGAACTCGGTCGCCTCGGTGAGCGCCGTGCCGGTCATCCCGGAGAGCTTGTCGTAGAGGCGGAAGTAGTTCTGGAGCGTGATCGTGGCGAGCGTCTGGTTCTCCTCGCGAATCGGCACGCCCTCCTTGGCCTCGATCGCCTGGTGCAGGCCCTCTGACCAGCGTCGCCCCTCGAGGATGCGGCCGGTGAACTCGTCGATGATCATCGCCTGGCCATCGACCACCGCGTATTCCTTGTCGCGCTTGTAAAGCGACTCGGCCTTCAGCGACTGGATCAGGTGGTTGACCAGGGTGCCGTGCTCGCCGAGGTAGAGGTTGTCGACGCCGAGGAACTCCTCCGCCTTCGCTACCCCTCGCTCGGTCGGGGCGACGGTCTTGTGCTTCTCGTCGAACTCGTAGTCGTAATCGGCCTCCGAGGTGTCCTTGCTCTCCCCCATCGAGCGCAGCTTGTCCTTGGCGGGAACGCCTTCGAGCTGCTTGGCGAGGCGGGCGAAGGCGTAGTAGGTGTCCGCGGCCTGCTCGGGAGCGCCGGAGATGATCAGCGGCGTCCGCGCCTCGTCGATGAGGATGTTGTCGACCTCGTCGACGATCCCGAACCCGTGGCCGCGCTGCACGCAGTGCTCCAGGGCGCCGGCCATGTTGTCGCGCAGGTAGTCGAAGCCGAACTCTGAGTTGGTGCCGTAGGTGACGTCGCAGGCGTACTTGCGCTGCCGCGTCTCGTGGTCGTCGGGCTCCTGGATCGCGGCGACGCTGACCCCGAGGGCCTCGTAGATCGGCTTCATCCACTCGGCGTCGCGGCTGGCCAGGTAGTCGTTGACGGTCACCAGGTGGACGCCCTCGCCGCCCAGCGAGTTGAGGAACACGGCCAGCGTCGCGGTGAGCGTCTTGCCCTCGCCGGTCTTCATCTCGGCGATCGCCCCGTCGTGGAGGACCATGCCGCCGATCAGCTGCACGTCGAAGTGGCGCTGACCGAGGTGACGGCGCGCCGCTTCGCGGGTCAGCGCGAAGGCCTCGGGCAGCAGGTCGTCGAGGGACTCGCCGTCGCGGGCGCGCTCGCGCAGCTGGTCAGCATGCTCGCGGATCTCCGAGTCGTCGAGCAACTCCATCTCCGGCTCGAAGCGATTGATCGTGTTGACGCGCTTCTCGTAGGCGCGAAACTTTCGTCCCTCGCCGACGCGCAGCGCGCGCGTGACCATCTCTCTCGCAGGCATGGGCCTAGGTTAGAGCCTGGCCCGGTCCGGGACGTGCCCCCGGGATGGCTGGCAGGCGAGCGGGGAGCGGAACTCGCGATGACGCGCTCGCACCGCGCCTTCGGCGCTCGGAGGCCGAATTGTCAAGCGCCATTCGGCCGACTGAGGACAAAGCATCCGCGATGCCTGCCGGCCGTATCCGGGGGTGCGATGACGGGCAGGGTCAGGCTCTTAGCTGGCGTCCACGCCGGCCTATCCGCGCGGAACGACCGTGACCCAGCCAGTACGGCCGGCGCGGTGGCGCTTGTCGGCCGGCACCTTGACCTTAAACCGCGAGCGATGCCTGATTCGGGCCCGGAAGTGAGCCACGCAGCGGTGATTCAGCCTCTTGCTGGCGATCCGCTTGCGGCCCTTGAAGAGCTCCGCCTTGTCGTGGCGGCGGCCCTTGCAGGGCCGTGCCTTGGCCCGAAGCAGCGCCCTGGCCCCGTCCGGCACGACGCTATGGAAAGCAGCCATCACCACGTGCGTCCGCAGCCGGCCCGAGAACTTCGCCACCACGTTGCGATCGGCGGTCATCGCGACCGAGCAGCCGCGGTGGCCCGAGCAGGCGCGATGCCAGCCAGAGAAGCTGGAGTGCTTGCCCGGATGCTTCCCCAGCACCACGGTCTGGGGCTGTGGGAACACCTGGGTGCAGTCGGGCGGGCAGCTGATCCCTGGCCCGACCACCGTGCCGCGACCCCGTCCGAGCACTGAGATCCGCAGGACGTTGCAGGTCAGTCCCCCCGACCCGGTGAGGCGATAAACGTTCGCGGCCTGCTCGGCGACGTAGAGACGGCCGCAGGAATCCTCGCCGAAGGACACCGGCTTCGAGAGCGTGATTCCTTCCGAGCGGTCGCTGCTGACCACGGGCAGGCCGGGTATGAACGAGCGGATCTGACCCAGGCAGAGGTCCGCGTAGACGTAGCGGCCGTAGAGGTCTCCGAGCGAGGGATCGCGAGCCACATAGCCGCCGGTGATCGCGCAGCCCCCACCCGCGTGGGAGTACTCGAAGATCGGGTTCGTATAGCCGGTGACCCCGGGACAGAACGCGTTGCCGGGGTAGGCGTGAAAGCCCTCGCGACAGTCCCAGCCATAGAAGGCCCCCCGGCCTAGACCATTCGAGAGCGGCGACTGATCGACTTCCTCGTAGTTGCTCTCACCAACGTCTGCGATGAATAGGTCGCCGCTTAGCCGGTCGAACGAGAAGCGCCAGGGGTTGCGCAGGCCGTAAGACCAGACCTCGTCGGCGCCCGAGCCGCCCACGTATGGATTGGTCGCCGGCACCGTGTACGGGGA
>JALYTG010000045.1 GCA_030854405.1 Chloroflexota bacterium
CGGGCCTCCTCGCGCTTGCGCTCGTGGCTAACTCGCTGGTGGCGTTCGGCGAAGCGGTGCTGCTCCGGCTCCTCGAGGGCAGGCCACCCGACAGCAGCGGATCCGCCTTCCTCGCGAGCGTGACGCGCCTCTGGCTCGTGCAGCTCCTGGCCGCTCTGCCGGGGGCGGCCGCTCTGGTGGCGCTGCTCGTGGCGGTCGCCGCCGCGGCGGTGGGAGAGCTGCAGTCACCCGATATCGGCGGAAGCGCATGGGTGCGCATCGCGTCCCGCGTCGCCCCCTTCGGAGTTGCCGTCGTGCTGACGCTCATCGCTGGCCAGGCGTTCACGGCGGCGGCGTCGCGGCGCCTGACACGTGCGGCGGCGCCCCACCTCCGCGAAGCAGTCGCGGGTGCGGTGCGGGGTCTCGCGCATCGGCCGGCCCAACGGATTGGTCTGGCAGCGGTCAGCCTCGTGCTCCAGGTTGCCTATCTGCTTGTCTGCCTGCTCCTGCTGCGGGTCCTCTGGGCACCGATCGGCGCGGCGCTCGCGGATGGGCCGGCCATCACGTCGGGGGCGCCCCTGCTGCTGGTAGGCTTCGTGGCGATCTGGCTCTGCCTTGTCCTGGCGGGGGGCGCGCTCCATGCCTTTGCGGCCGCGTGGTGGTCGCTCGAGCTCGCTGCGGGTACGAGAGCGGAGCCCTCGGCGCGCGAGGAGGCGGCCACGACGTGAACCCCAGTCTGTCGGCCGAGACCGAGCTCAACCTGGCGCTGCGGCTGACGGTTGGCCTGGTGCTGGGGGCGATCATCGGCTTCGAGCGCGAGCTGCACCGCCAGCCGGCCGGATTCCGGACGCACAGCCTCGTCTCGCTTGGAGCGGCTCTCTTCACGGTCGTCAGCGCCTTCGGTTTTGCCGGCTCGACGGTGGACCCGACCCGGATCGCCGCGCAGATCGTGTCGGGGATCGGGTTCATTGGCGCAGGCACGATTCTCCAGTACCGCGGCCATATCCGTGGGTTGACGACCGCCGCCTCGCTCTGGTCGGTGGCGGCGATTGGCACCGCGGCGGGCGCGGGTCTCTTCGTGGTGGCGATCACGGGCACGATCCTGATCCTGGTGGTCCTCTCGCTGTTGGACCAGGTCGAGGAGGTTACGCGCCGCCGGTGGCGAGTGCCGCCGTCGCCCTACCCGCCCCCGCCCGACCAGCCCGATGAGGGCAGCAGTGAGGACATGCCATGACCCTGCTGACGAGCACGATTCCCGAGCTCAGCTTGATCCATCGCGGCAAGGTGCGCGAGACATACGCGGTCGGCCCGGACCGCCTGCTGCTCGTCGCCACCGACCGACTCTCTGCCTTCGACGTCGTCTTTGATCAGCCGATTCGGGACAAGGGCCGAATCCTGACCCAGCTCTCGGCGTGGTGGTTCGGCGAGCTTGCCGCGCTGGGCCCGACGCATTTCCTGTCGGTCGATGCCGAAGACCTGCCGGCGGCTGCAGTGCGTCCCGAGCTGCTCGGACGCGTGACGCTCGCGCGTCGCGCGGCACGGATCGATGCCGAGTGCGTGGTGCGCGGCTACCTGGCGGGGTCCGGCTGGGCCGAGTACCGGCGCAGCGGCGCGGTGTGCGGCCACGCGCTGCCAGCGGGCCTGCGTGAGGCCGAGCGCCTGCCCGAGGCGATTTTCACCCCGTCGACCAAGGCGGAGATTGGGCACGATGAGAACATCAGCCGCTCGCAGCTCGCCCAGCTGGTCGGAGCCAGACTTGCCGAACAGCTCGAGGAGCGCTCGCTGGCCCTCTACCGCGCCGGGGCCCAGCGCGCCGAGGAATCCGGCCTGATCCTGGCGGATACGAAGTTCGAGTTCGGATGGATCGATGGCGAGCTCGCCCTCATCGATGAGGTGCTGACCCCTGACTCGTCCCGCTTCTGGGAGGGCGCTTCGTACACGATCGGTTCGTCACCGCCCTCTTTCGACAAGCAATACGTGCGCGACTTCGCGGCCGCGTCGGGCTGGGACAAGGAGCCGCCGGCACCGCGGCTGCCCGAAGAGGTGATCCGCGGGACGCGGGACCGATATGCGACCGCCTACGAGCGGCTCACACAACGAGCGTGGCAATGAGCCGCATTGAAGCGGGGTTGTAGTGCGCTGGCTGGCCGAGGTGCACGTGGCGCTCCGCCCCGGGATCGCCGATCCGGAGGGCGAGACGATAGCCTCGGGGCTGCGCTCGCTCGGCTACGAGACCGTCTCCGAGGTTCGTGCCGGCAAGCTGCTGCGGATCGCCTTCGAGATCGACGAGCCGGCGGCCGCCGAAGCGGCGGTCGACGAGATGTGCCGCCGGCTGCTCGCCAATCCGGTCATGGAGACGGCGACCTGGGAGTTGCGGGCCGATGAGCAGCAGGACGCGGACCCGGCGCTGCCGTGACCATGGCTGCCTCCCCTCGCATCGTTGTCGTGGTCTTTCCGGGCACCTGGAGCGAGCATGACTTCGCCGATGTCGCAGGGGCGCTCGGCTGGGAGGCGCGCCTCGCCTGGCACACCGAGACCGAGCTCGGCCAGGCGGACGCGGTGGTGCTGCCCGGCGGATTCGCGCACGGTGATCACCTGCGGACCGGCGCGCTCGCGCGCTTCAGCCCCATCATGCCCGCGGTCCAGGCGTTCGCGGCGGCCGGCGGCCCGGTGCTCGGCTCGTGCAATGGCTTCCAGGTCCTGACCGAAGCGGGGCTACTGCCCGGTGCTCTCCTGCGCAACGATCACCTGGAGTTCCGCTGCGACTGGCAGTGGCTGCGTTGCGAGCGCGGCTACGGTCCGTGGCTGGGCGGCCTCGAGGCTGGTGATCGGATCCGGCTTCCGATCAGCCACGGGGAGGGTCGCTACTTCGCGGACGAGGCGACTCTCGACGAGCTCGAGAGCTCAGGCCGGGTCGTGTTGCGCTATTCGGACGCAGCCGGCATGGTGACCAACGCGACCAACCCAAACGGATCGCTGCGTGGAATCGCCGGGATCGTCAACCAGCGTGGCAACGTGCTTGGTCTGATGCCGCACCCGGAGCGCGCCGCCGATCCGGAGCTCGGTGGCGACGACGGTCTCCGACTCTTTCGCTCGCTGGAACGATGGCTGCAGGAGCTGCCGGCTGCCGCCGAGCGTCGGCTATGATCGAGCCGTTCGGGTCGCACCGCGGCCGCAAGGGAGGCTGACCGATGCAAGACGAGAAGCGCGACGCGCGCAACCCGGAGCAGGTGCCCGCGCCGGACGATCACCCCACCGACGCGCCGGTCCCCGACGAGCCGGCGAGGGAGCAGCCCGCAGTCGACCACGACACGCGCGACGAGCACGCCGCAGAACCGGCAACGGCTGATAACCATGGCGTCGAGCAGCCGAGCGCCGAGGAGGTCACCAGCTCCTCCTGGCCGACGGCCGAGTACGAGAGCGCCCCACCGGTCGCCGATGAGCGGGCCCTCGGGGAGCACCCTGCGGATGTCGACGAGCCGGGCGTGTGGCCATCCACGCCACCCAGCGAGGCGGAGGCCTTCGATGCGGCGTCGGCCGGCGACTGGTCCGAGGAGGGGGCGTCAGCCGAGGCGGTCGGGGCCGCAGCGTCCGCCCACAGCGTCCCTGCCACAGAGGTGGGGGAGAGCACCCAGTGCCCACGCTGCGGGACCGAGAACCGTCCCGGAATCGCCTTCTGCCGCAACTGTGGCCAGCGCCTGATCGCCGCCGGCGTGGCTGCGACCGTCGAGCGGCCCGGGGCCCCAGAGGGTACGCAGAGCTGCCCGCGCTGCGGAACGCATAACCGCGCGGGTGTGGCCTTCTGCCAGAACTGCGGCGCGAACCTGCGGCCCGCGACCGAGGGCTACATCCCGCCTGCCGTGGTCGGAGCTGAAGAGCCGGAGCCTGCGCGCGCGGCTCGGCGGTCCGCGGTCCTCGGACCGGTCGTGCTGCTCATCGGCGCCATCGGCCTCGCTACCGCATACCTTCTCCCGTTTGCGATCGGCGGCGAGTCGCTCTTCACCCAGGCCTTCGGGACTGCCGGCTATGGCCCGGCCTTCTGGTCCGCCTATCCCGGCGCGAGCAGCACCCTCGCCCAGCAGGCCTACTTTGGTTTCGCAGCTCCAGCACCGATCCTGATCGGGCTCCTCGTGCTGCTGGCGATCGGCGGCTTCGTGCGCGCTGCGCCGCGTACGCTGCAGACGATCGGACTCCTGATCGCTCTCCTCTGGGCGGTCGGGTTGATCGTGCTCTTTGTGATGGTCGAGGTTGCGGGCAGCTGGCATGGCGACCTGGTCGGCATGCTCCGCGACCTCTCGCCGGCGGGGATCATCTTCTTCCTGGCCGGTCTGATCGTGCTGATCGGCACCCTCACCCGCTTTGCCAAGGGCTAGCCGATGATCCATTACTGCCCCAACTGTGGGACGGAGGTCGATGAGACCGCCGCCTTCTGTCCCACCTGTGGGCAGCCGCTCGACGAGGTCCGCGAAGACGGCCAGGCGGCCGCTCCCGACGCAGGAGCTCCTGCCCAGCCAGCTGATCAGCCGTTCCTGTCGCAGCGAGGGCCCGCGGCACCGGACTCTGATGCTGTCGCGCCGACTCGAGCGCACGGGGCGGCACCGCCGCCGCCCGCGGTCGCCGGAGCGCCGAGCAGCCCGCAGACATCTCCCCTCCCGCGCGTCGAGCTGCCGATCACCTGGCCCGTGATGCTGTCGGGCTGGCTGATCGGGATCGGCGCCATCGTTGCGGCGCTGGGCCTGGTCGTCATCTTCTTTCGCCATCTGAACCCGATCGACCTGGTCCTGCTCCTCCTGCTGCTGCTGATCGCGGCGACGGTCTTCCTCTCCGCCAGCCTGCCGGCGGTCCCGCACCAGCGGCTGGCCACCCTGGCGGTGGGGCTGATCGGCCTGGGGGTGGCGCTCGACCGGATCGGCGTCGGCACCGCGGACCTCGGGGCGCTCCTGCTCTTCCTCGGTACCGCGGGCGTTAGCGCCGGTGCGCTGCTGGCCGAGGCTGGCCGCGACCGCCCGATGGCCACGCCCGGTCGCACGACCTAGCCGGTGGACCCAGGTCGATGGCCGCGGCGGTGAGGTCGAGGCGCCAACCCTCAGCCCCCTCCCCATGACGATCGCCGCTCCGGTCGAACGCCACGGGCTGACTGAATCCGAGTACGCGGCGGTGGTCGAAAGGCTCGGCCGCGAGCCGAACGCCGTCGAGCTGGGCATGTTCGGCGCGATGTGGAGCGAGCACTGCGCCTACAAGCATTCGCGAGCCCTGCTAGGCCGCTTCCCGACCACCGGTCCGCGCGTCCTGGTGGGTCCGGGCGAGAATGCGGGAGTGATCGATATCGGCGACGGCTGGGCCGTCGTCTTCAAGGTCGAGTCACACAACCACCCGAGCGCCGTCGAGCCGTACCAGGGTGCGGCGACCGGCGTCGGCGGCATCATCCGGGATATCTTCACGATGGGGGCGCGTCCCGTCGCGCTCCTCAATTCCCTGCGCTTCGGTCCCCTCGAGCCGTCATCGGGGACCGATGCGGCGACCGCGACCCGGAACCGCTACCTGATGGGTGGGGTCGTCGGCGGCATCGCCGGCTATGGAAACTGCATCGGGATTCCCGATGTGGGTGGCGAGCTCTTCTTCGACGACTCGTACAGCGGCAACCCGCTCGTCAACGCCATGTGCGTGGGGCTGGCCCGTCACGAGGAGATCACCCTGGCGCGCGCCGCAGGCGCCGGCAACACCCTGCTGCTGGTCGGTGCCTCCACCGGTCGAGACGGGATCCTGGGTGCCTCCTTCGCCTCGGCGACGATCGGCGTGGATCGGGAGGAGCGCCGTCCGGCGGTGCAGGTAGGTAACCCGTTCCTCGAGAAGCTGCTGATGGAAGCCTGCCTCGAGATCGCCCCGCTGGACGCGGTCCTTGCCATGCAGGACCTCGGTGCGGCGGGCCTGACGTGCGCGCTGGCGGAGCTCTCGGCGCGAGGGGGCAGCGGGGCGGACGTGAACCTCGACCTGGTGCCGCGCCGCGAACGAGGGATGACTCCCTACGAGGTGCTCCTCTCCGAATCCCAGGAGCGGATGCTGATCGTGGTGCGGGCGGGCCGCGAGGCCGACGTGCAGGCGGTCTTCTCGCGCTACGACCTCCACGCTGAGGCGATCGGCCGCGTGACCGACACGCCCGTGCTGCGCTGCTACGCGCGGGGCAAGCTCGTTTGCGAGCTTCCCGGACGAGCGCTCGCGGACGATGCGCCGCGCTACGTGCTGCCCGTCGTCGCTCCGGCGGACCTGGCCGCGCGCCAGGAGATGGACCTTGAGCCGCTTGCGGCGGCACCGCCGACGGTCTCGACGCTGCTCGAGCTGCTCGCCAGTCCCAATGTTCGCAGCCGTCAGCCGATCTGGCGCCAGTACGACCATATGAACGGGACGAACACGCTTGTCGGACCCGGTGCAGGCGATGCCGCGCTGCTGCGAGTCAAGGGCACAACCCGCGCTCTGGCCCTCAGCATCGACGGCCCTGGCCGCCTTGGAGCGCTCGACCCACGCGTCGGCGGGGTGGCGGCGGTGATCGAGGGCGCGCTCAATGTAGCCTGCAGCGGGGCGAAACCGATCGGCGTCACGGATTGCCTCAACTTCGGCTCTCCGGAGGATCCGGAAGGCTACTGGCAGCTCTCCGAGACGGTGGCCGGCATGTCCCAGGCCTGCGAAGCACTCGGCATCCCGGTCGTGTCGGGCAACGTGTCGCTCTACAACGAAACCCACGACGGTCCGATCCTCCCCAGCCCGGTGGTCGGCACAGTCGGCCTGCTCGAGGATCGGACGGTGGCCGTGCCCATGCGATGGCGCGACGGCGACGAGATCTGGCTCCTCGGTTCGCCAGCCTTCGACACGGACGCGCTTGCCGGCTCCGAGCTGGCCTGGCGGCGCGGGCTGCGTGGAGGCCGCCCGTCGCTCGATCTGGCCGCCGCCGGCCGCCTGGTCGGCCTGCTCCCCGATCTCGCCGCTCGGGGTCTCCTGTCAGGCGCCCACGACGTGTCGGTGGGCGGGCTGGCGGTCGCCCTGGCTCGGCTCACGATCTCATCGGGGATTGGCGCATCGGTCGAGCTGGCCCCTCAGGTGCCGGCCGGTGCGGCGCTGTTTGGAGAACGGACCGGCCGGGTCATCGCGGCCGTGGCGCCATCCCGGGTGCCCGCGGTGCAGGCCGCGGCTGGTGCTGCGCAGGTCGAGATGCTGCGACTGGGGACCGCACGTGGCGAAGAGCTGCGCCTGGGCCCTGAACTGCGGACGTCGCTTGCCGCACTCGCGGGCGCCTATCACTCCCCCTTCTAGCGCTGGGGCTCCGTGTGCTGGTGAGGGGGATCGAGCTCCATGCCGGCCACGATCGGATCGTCGGCGATGCGGATCTGCGCACGGCTCCGCGCGCGACGATTCACGATCTCGATCGCCCCCATGGGCTCCTCGTCCATTCCCCTCTTCGTTTCGTTGGCCCGTCGCCGCTCAGCCCGCAGGACCAGGGCGCAGACCACTGTGACCGCCCCCACCGCGGCAAGGCCGATGGAGAGGACGGCGGCGAGCAGATCGGGCCCGCCCACCGCGGTTGAGGGAGCCGCGAGCTCGGGCCATCCCGCGCCGACAGCCACGGGCGGCGCCCACAGTACCGCCGCCGCAGTCGCGATGAAAGAGGGCCTGCCCCGCGTCGTCAACTCGCGGCCTCATGGATCGGTCTCGGCCTCTTTCGGGCGGTGGACAGGGGAAAGCCCTCGCCGTTCCTGATCGGCTCCAGGCGATCCACACCGTCGCGCGCCCGCTCGTGGAGGCGGTAGACCTCCTCGAGGCCGTCGGGAGGAACGCCTTCGGCGTACACGTTGCAGAAGACGCTCACGACGGCCGGGTCGAACTGCGTTCCGGCATGGCTGCGCAGCTCTTCGAGCGCCGTGGCGTGGCTCACCGCCCCCTTGTATGGACGAGCATGGACCATCGCGTGGTAGGCGTCCGCGACCGCCACGATGCGTGCGCCGAGCGGAATCTCGTTCCCCTTCAGGCCGTGCGGGTACCCACCGCCATTGAAGCGCTCGTGATGATGCAGGACGACGGGGATGGCGTCGCGCAGGCCGGAGGCCTGCTCGAGGATCACCTGACCGATGCGGGGATGCTCGCCGATCGCCTGCCACTCACCGTCGGAGAGGGTCGACGGCTTATCGAGGATCTCCGATGGGACCGCCAGCTTGCCAAGGTCATGGAGGAGGCTCGCGACTCGAATCCGCTCGATCTCCTCGGGGGGCAGCCCGAGCTCGAGCGCGATGCCTGTGGCCAACGAGGCGATCATGTCGGATGGGCGGCCACGATGATGGGGCTGCGGTGCCAGGACCGAGGCGAGGGCCTGGGTGGCGGTGTCATTCGCCCACTGCCCGATGGCGTTTGCCGCCGCACGGTGCTCCGAGGAGATTGGGGCGCGACGCACCGGTGCCCCCTCGTCGAGCTCGCGGAACAGGTAGGTGCGATTCCGCCCGAGTGACTTGGCCGCGTACATCGCCGCGTCGGCGCGGTCCACGAGCGCATCGAGCTGCAGCTCGCTGCCCCTGCCTCCCGCGATCCCGATGCTGATGGTCACTCCGAGCCGCTGACCGTTGGCGATGCGCAGCGGTTCGGCCATCACGATCGCGCGCAGCTCCTCGGCCAGAACGACCGCCTCGCCGGGGGTGGTCTCGGGCAGGATCAGCATGAACTCCTCGCCGCCGTAGCGGCCACACATGTCGCTGGTACGGACATTGTCGGCAATGAGCCCGGCCACCTGGCGCAGGACGGCATCGCCGGAATTGTGGCCGTAGGTGTCGTTGACCGGTTTGAAACGGTCGATGTCGATGAAGGCGACCGAGAGCGGCTTGTAGTGGCGCGTCGCGCGCTCGATCTCGGCCGCCAGCGCTGTGAGCAATGTCTCGCGGTTCGCGATGCCGGTCAGCCGGTCGTGGGTCGCGCGTGCTTCGACCTGGAGGAAGGCTCCGGCGGCGGCGTTGAACGCCTGCGCGAGGCGTCGCTCGGCCGGAACGCCCGACTCGCGGAGGTGGATCGGCGCGTCGACCTCGAGGGTCGTCTCCAGGGCCCGCGCGATGCGGTTGAGACGCCAGCCGAAATAGCTCCACGCGACGAGCGCAGTGGTCGTCATCCCGGCGATGCCTGAGATGGCGACGAGCGTGAGGAGGACCGTCCGCTCCCGCTCCGTTGCCTGCGTGACGAGGGAGACGACGGCCGAAAGGCAGACCGCCACGGCGATGGGAGCCAGGAACCCGAGCGCGCGGGCGAAGCGGAGCATGAACCTCTCGATGACGGCTGGACGGCGTGGGCGCAGCATGGGGCGGTGGGCAGGTTCCGGCCATGACCTGTTCGTCACCCGGTGCGACGGTGCACCCACGGCCGACGCGGATTTGGCGCCTGGTTGGGTCCGATGCAGTACCGCACCCGTACTCGCGATCCCCCAACCGGTGAGAAGGCGAACGTCCCAGGCGGCCGGGCTGTAGACTGGCCCGCGTGCCCGCATGCGAGCCACGCAACGCGTGATCGGTCCCCGCCGACCGTCTGAGCTGCCCCTTTACGAGCCCCACGGTCCGCGCGAGGAGTGCGGTGTGATCGGTATCTACGCCCCCGGTCTGCCGGTCGCGCGCCTCGCCTACTTCGGACTCCACGCACTGCAGCATCGCGGGCAGGAATCGGCCGGGATCGCGGTCAGTGACGGCGGCGCGCTGAAGCTGCACAAGCGGATCGGGCTGGTGACCCAGGTCTTCGACGAGGAGACGCTGAGCCGCCTGGAGGGAGCGGAAGGCGGAAGCGAGGCGCGTCTGGGCATCGGCCACACGCGCTACAGCACGACCGGTTCAAACACGCTCCCAAACGTGCAGCCGGTCTACGCCCAGAGCGACCTGGGAGAGCTGATGCTCGGTCACAACGGGAACCTGGTGAACGCCACCTGGCTGCGTGATGAAATGGTCGAGCAGGGCGTCGAGTTCGTGACCGCCAGCGACACCGAGGTGCTCGCCAAGCTCATCGCCCACGCCCCCGGGCGCAGCTGGGGACAGCGAGTTGAGCACGCCTTCCACCGCGCGATGGGCGCATTCACGTTCACGATGCTCACGGAGCGGGCCCTGGTTGCCGCGCGCGACCCGATCGGCTTCCGGCCGCTCGCGCTCGGGCGCCTGCACGGCACCGACGGGCGTCCTGCGGGCTGGGCGGTCGCGTCGGAGAGCGCGGGGCTCGATGCGATGGGTGCGCAGTTCGTCCGTGACGTGGAGGCCGGCGAGATCCTGACCATTGATGAGACCGGTGTCCACTCGCTGCGCCCGACCGTGCAGGGCCCCGGTGAGCGGCTCTGCGTCTTTGAGTATGTCTACCTGGCGAGACCCGACAGCGTGATCAACGGGCGCCTCCTGTACGAGGCACGGCTGCGGATGGGCCGCCAGCTGGCGATCGAGCATCCCGCCGAGGCCGACCTCGTCATCCCGGTGCCCGATTCGGCGATCCCTGCGGCGATCGGCTACGCTGAGCAGTCCGGCCTTCCCTTCCGCGAAGGGCTGATCAAGTCGCGCTACGTGGGTCGCACCTTCATCCAGCCGGCGCAGAGCGGCCGCGACCAGGCGGTGCGGATGAAGTTCAACCCGCTGCCCGAGGTACTCGCCGGGAAGCGGGTGGTGGTCGTCGACGACTCGATCGTGCGCGGCACCACCACTGGGCCGATCGTGGGAATGCTACGGCGTGCCGGCGCGGCCGAGGTCCACGTTCGGATCCACTCCCCGCAGATGCGCTTCCCGTGCTACATGGGGGTTGACACCGGCCGGCGCAGCGAGCTGATCGCCGCGACACACTCGACCGAGGAGATCCGGCGAGCGATCGCCGCCGACACGCTCGGCTACCTGTCGGAAGAAGGGCTCCTGGCGGCCGTCGGCAAGGGGAGCGGCGGCGGGCATTGCACCGCATGCTTCAGCGGGAACTATCCGACCGACGTGCCGCTCGACGTGGACAAGTTCGCGCTGGAACGCGGCTGACGACGTGGTGCGCAGCTATCGCGAGGCGGGCGTCGACATCGACGAGGCGCAGCGCGCCCTGAAGCTGATTGCGCGCTCGGCGGCCACGACCAGCACCCCCGCCGTCCTCGGCGGGGTTGGCGGCTTCGGCTCGCTCGTCCGCTTCGATCCTTCGACGCATCCCGACCCGGTGCTGGTCGCCAGCACCGACGGCGTCGGCACGAAGCTGAAGGTGGCGATCGCGCTCGGTCGGCACGACACGATCGGCATCGACGTCGTCAACCACTGCGTCAACGACATCGCCGTCACCGGCGCCGATCCGCTCTTCTTCCTCGACTACGTGGGAATCGGGAAGCTGCGAGCGGAGGTGGTGGCCGAGATCGTGGCGGGCGTCGCCAACGCCTGTGCCGCCGTGGGAGTCCCCCTGGTCGGCGGCGAGACGGCGGAGCTGCCGGACCTGTATCGCGACGACGACTACGATCTCGCCGGCTTCATCGTCGGGGTTGTGGCGCATGCGGACCTGATCGACGGCACCGGGGTGCGGCCCGGCGACGTGCTCCTTGGATTGCCATCGAGCGGTCTGCACACCAACGGCTATTCGCTCGCCCGGCGCGTCTTCCCAGAGGACGAGTGGCGGCGCGGCCTGCCCGGCCTGGACGGGACGGTGGGGGACGAGCTGCTCCGGCCGCATAGGTCCTACCTCGATGAGGTGCGGCTCCTGCGCCGCTCCCTGCGAACGAACGGTGGCGACGTGCTCGCCTTCGCGCACCTGACCGGCGGCGGCTGGATCGACAACATCCCGCGCACCCTGCCCGAGGGCCTGGGAGTCGAGATCGAGACCGGGTCGTGGCAGGTGCCGCGAATCTTCAGCCTGCTCCAGGAGCGTGGCGACATCTCCGACGATGAGATGGTGCGCACCTTCAACCTCGGGATTGGCCTGACCTTTGTGGTGCACCCTGATCAGGCCGCGGCAGCGCAGAAGGCGGTCCCGCAGGCGGTGGAGCTGGGGCGCGTTTGCCCGACCGCCGAGGGCCCGCGCGTCGCGTTCTTGTAGCTCTCCAGTTGCCTCCGTCGCAAACTGTGGTCGTGAAGCTGGGTGTTCTGGTCTCGGGGCGTGGATCGAACCTCGAGGCCGTGCTTGGGACGACGATCCCCGGCCTCGACCCGACGATCGTGATCAGCAACCGGCGCAGCGTCCCGGCGCTCAAGGTGGCCGAGCGGTTCGGGATTCCAGCACGGACCCTCGTGCGCGCCGACTTCGCGGACGCCGCGGCCCGCGACGCGGCCATCGGCCATGCTCTGACGGCCGCGGGCTGCGACCTCGCGCTACTGGCAGGCTATGACCACCTCCTCGCGGCCAGCTATTTCGCCGCTTTTCGGGGTCGAACCATCAACATCCATCCGTCGCTGCTGCCGGCGCACGGCGGGAGAGGAATGGTGGGCTTGGCGGTCCACGCCGCCGTGCTGGCGGCCGGCGAGACGGAGACCGGGGTGACGATCCACGAGGTCACCCCGGAGCTCGATGGGGGGCCGATCCTGGCCCGGGCGCGGGTCCGGGT
>JALYTG010000199.1 GCA_030854405.1 Chloroflexota bacterium
CGGTCGAGAATTTCCCGATATCCGGCGATACGCTGCCCCCAACCCAGATCGCCGCTCTGGCACGGATCAAGGCGGCGGTCGCCAGGGTCAAGCTCGAACGGGGCATGATCGAGCCCGACCTTGCGCGCGCGATCATTGCGGCCGCGGAGGCGGTCGCTGCCGGCGACCACGGCCAGCAGTTCCCGATCGACATCTTTCAGACCGGATCGGGCACGAGCAGCAACATGAACATGAACGAGGTGGTGGCCAGCCTCGCCGCCGAGGAGCTCGGGCGACCGGTTCACCCCAACGACGACGTGAACCATCCGCTGTCGAGCAATGACATGTTTCCCGCGTCGATTCACCTCGCGGCCACCGGCGCCGTGCTGGGGGATCTGATCCCGGCGCTTAGCCACCTGGCCGAAGCGCTGTCCGCCAGGGCGACCGTGTTCGCCGATCTTGTGAAGTCCGGGCGCACCCACCTGATGGATGCCACGCCGGTCACCCTCGGGCAGGAGTTCGAGGGCTATGCCGCCCAGGTCCGGATGGGGATCGAGCGACTCGAGGCAACCCTGCCGCGCGTTGCCGAGCTACCCCTCGGCGGCACGGCAGTCGGTACGGGGATCAATGCGCCGCCCGGCTTCGGCGCGGAGGTGATCGCGGAGCTCGCGCGGGAGGGCCAGCTGCCGCTCACCGAGGCGAGGAACCACTTCGAGGCGCAGGGCGCGCAGGACGGGCTGGTGGAGCTGTCAGGTCAGCTGCGCACCATCGCTGTCAGCCTGACCAAGATCGCCAATGACCTGCGCTGGATGGGGTCCGGCCCGCGCGCCGGGCTGGGTGAGATCAACATCCCCGATCTCCAGCCGGGGTCATCGATCATGCCGGGCAAGGTGAACCCCGTCATCGCGGAGGCCGTGCTCATGGTCTGCGCCCAGGTGATCGGCAACGACGCCGCCATCGCTTGGGGTGGCGCGGCCGGCAACTTCGAGCTCAACGTCATGCTGCCGATGCTGGGGCGAAATCTCCTGGAGTCGATCCGGCTGCTCGCGAACGCCAGCCGCCTCTTCGCGGACCGATGCATCGCCGGCATCACCGCCAACCCCGATCGGCTGCGGGAATACGCGGAGAGCAGTCCCGCCATCGTGACGCCACTCAATCGCTACATCGGCTACGAGGAGGCCGCGAAGGTCGCCAAGCAGGCGTTCGCCGAGCGCAAGTCCATTCGAGAGGTGGTTCTTGAGCGGGGCTACGTGGACGCAGGAAAGCTGACCGTCGACCAGCTCGACGAGGCGCTCGACGTCGCCGCCATGACCCGCCCTTCCAGCGAGTAGCCGCAGGTCTGGAATCCGGGCTGCAGCGTACAATCGTCGCCCGCACCGGCCCCATGGAGACCGACACGCCGTGTATCGCAACCTGATCGGCGGAGAGTGGGTCAATGCCCGCTCGGGCGCCACGTTCACATCCGTCAGCCCCGCCAATCACGACGATCTGGTCGGCGAGTTTCCCGCCTCGACAGCAGCCGATGTCGACGCGGCGGTTGAGGCTGCCGGCCGCGCCTTTCCCGCGTGGTCACTGCTTCCGGCGCCGAAGCGCGGCGAGATCCTGTTCCGCATCGGGCGGCTGCTGGCCGAGCACAAGGAGGAGCTCTCCAGGCTGATGACCCGCGAGATGGGAAAGGTGCTGCCAGAGGCCCGCGGCGACGTTCAGGAGGCGATCGATGTCGCCTATTACATGGCCGGCGAAGGGCGCCGGCTGTTCGGCCAGACCGTGCCGTCGGAGATGCCCCACAAGTTCGCGATGAGCATTCGACGGCCGATCGGGGTGGTCGGGATCATCACGCCGTGGAACTTTCCCATCGCGATCCCAGCCTGGAAGCTCTTCCCCGCACTCATCTGCGGCAACACCGTCGTCATGAAGCCCGCCTCAGATACGCCCGCCTGCATGCTCCGCTTCGTCGAGCTGCTGGTGGAGGGCGGCGTGCCGGATGGCGTGGTCAACGTGGTGACCGGCTCGGGCGGCGAGGTCGGCCACGCGATCGTCGACCACCCCGATGTGAGGGTCATCAGCTTCACCGGCCATACCTCGACCGGGATCGAGATCTCGCGCCGGGCGGCCGAGACGCTGAAGCGCGTCTCGCTGGAGCTCGGTGGCAAGAACCCGATCGTCATCTGGGAGGACGCTGACCTGGACCTGGCGCTCGATTCCGTCATCTGGTCGGCGTTCGGCACCTCCGGCCAGCGCTGCACGGCCGCCTCGCGGCTCATCGTGCATCGCGCCGTCCACGACGACTTCGTCGGCCGCCTGCGCGATCGGGTCGGCCGGCTGGTCCTCGGCGACGGCCTGCTGGAGACGACCGATGTGGGGCCGGTCATCAATGAGACCGCGGTGGAGCGGATCGCCGGCTATGCCGCGATCGGTCGTGAGGAGGCACAGCTGGTGATCGGCGGTGAGCCGGCGCGAGACGGCGACCTGGCCAAGGGGTCGTTCTTCCAGCCGACGATCTTCACCGAGGTGAAGCCGGATGCCCGCATCGCGCAGGAGGAGATCTTCGGGCCGGTCGCATCGGTCATTCCGGTCGACTCCTGGGAGGAGACGGTGCGGATCGTGAACGGCGTGAAATACGGGCTCTCCAGCTCGCTCTTCACCCGCGACGTGAACCTCGCGTTCCGCAGCATCCGCGACTTCGAAACCGGGCTCGGGTACGTGAACCACGGCACCATCGGCGCCGAGGCGCACCTGCCGTTCGGCGGCACCAAGGCGACCGGCAACGGCCACCGCGAGGTGGGCCAGGCCGCGCTCGACTTCTTCAGCGAGTGGAAGAGCGTCTATATCGACTACTCGGGCAAGCTGCAGCGCGCCCAGATCGACACGACCTTCGTCGACCAAGGCTAGGCAAATTGGTCGTGCCGCAGTTTGAAATCGCCTGGCCAGCGCATCGCGGAACGCTCAACTGGCTCGGCGGTAATTGGCGTCCGCCAGGACCGCAAAGCGGCCACATGGGTCTTTATTCAACGCTGCGAAATGGAGCACCCCGTCAATGAGCGTCCACCGGTAGCGACCGATACCGTCCGGCAGCCGTAGCCCACATTGGCTTGCATCGAAGAAGTCGATCTCGTCACTGTTGACGACGACGCTACCAGTCGAGGTGCCGTCGGCCGATTGGAGGCGGTGCGTCGTGGTCGATAGCGTCAGGTACTCAGGCCCGGGGGGTTGCGTGTCCGACTTCCCGACCCACCGGCCGAGCAACTCGGCGGGGACCGGGCCACCGGCCGGAGGAACGGCGGTCGGCGGCAATGTGGCCGCTGGGGCGGATGTCGCGGCAGCTGCCGCCGTTGGGCTCTGTGCAGCCGTTGTCGTCGGCGACACCGCAAGATCCCCGCCGCAACCCGCGGTGGTCACGGCCACGATTGCGGCCACGATCATCAGCGGACGGCAGCGTTGCATGTCTTCTCGTGAGACCCTACCGGAAATGGCGCCCCTTTGCGCGATGCGCCGATGCGTGCCAGCATCAAGAGCGTGCAGCTTCCGTACTTTCCGCTCCACGTCGTTCTCTTCCCGCACCTGCCACTGCCGCTGCAGATCTTTGAGCCGCGCTACCGGGCCATGACGCGCGACATCCTGGCGGAGGGCAGCCCGTACGAAGGCCGCTTCGTGGTGAGCATGATCACCTCCGGCCAGGAGGCCGGAGGAGGCGAGACACGGACGCAGCCGATCGGGACGATCTGCGAGGTTCGGACCGCTGAGCAGCTCGCCGACGGCGGATACATCCTGCTTACCGTCGGTGTCGGCCGCGCCCAGCTGGGCCGCGTGGATCGGAGCGGTGAATACGCGCTCGTCGACGCGACGCCGCTCGAGGAGTCGGACGGCAGCCACGAGGCGCTGACGCTCCTGCCCGTCGTGCAGCGCGCCCTCGACGCCTACATGGAGGCGGTGAAACGTTTCGTGGCGGCGGCGGCGTCTGTAGGCCACGAATCCCAGGAGATCAGCGACGTGGCCGCTTCCCTCGACGAGGTCCTCAAGCCAATCCGGCTTCCCGACGACCCGCTGGCAGCCAGCTATGCGGTCGGAGGCGTGCTACAGATCGAGCTCAATCGCAAGCAGCAGCTGCTCGAGCTACCCGATGCGGTGAGCCGTCTGCGCGCCGAGCTTGATCTCCTGCGGCGCGAGTCGCGACTCCTGGCGGAGGGCGCCATGCCGCCGGTCGCCAGCGCGGACCTCACCTACCACCCCAACTAGGCCGATGCATCCGCCGCGCATTCGCGCCGGCGTCCTGCTCGCGCTGCTCCTCCTCACGGCGTGCGCAGTCCCGTCGTCAGCGCCGGTTGCGACGAGCTCAGCCAGCGCCGCCCGCAGTGGGGAGCCATCGGCCACGGCGGCACCAGGCCAGGCGGTAAGTCCTCCGAATGTCACTCCGCAGCCCACGCCGGGGCAACCCACCCCACCGCCGCCGGTCGCGGGATGCCGGGCCGGCAATCGGGTCGCCGCCGGCAGCATGCAGACGTTCTACGCCGTCCCGAATGCCGGCCACAACGTCGCGCTCACCTTCGACATGGGCGGCCGGCTCGATCCGGCCCTTGCAATTATGGGCTTTCTGGTCGAGAACCGGGTCTGCGCCACCCTCTTCCCAACTGGTGCCATGAGCCAGACGACGGTCGGGCAGCAGGTGTTGGCGGTCGTTCGGGCGCATCCCGAGCTGTTCGAGATCGGCAACCACACCATGCATCACTGCGACCTCGTGAGCGGCGGAGCAGGGTCGCCCACCACCGCGCCCTGCGCCGGCGGCGCGCCGAGCGCTGGTTTCATCCGCAGGGAGCTGACC
>JALYTG010000200.1 GCA_030854405.1 Chloroflexota bacterium
CTTCCAGACCAAGGGGGGTACCCCCGGGGTTCGTCGCAGTGAACTGGAAGGGTCCGCCGGCCACGTTGCAGACCCACAGGGTCCGCATGAACTTCAGACCCGGCAGTCTGGCGAGATTATTGGTGTGCCATTCCCGGAGCTGGGGGTTCTCCGATTTCTGTCCAACGATCGGGTTCTGCACGACCGCATCGCTGAAGTGGTCAATAACGGCTGCGATGGCAAATGCGCCACCAAGCCGGTCGTAGAGGCTAGCTTCGGCCATTGTTTGTCTACCTCGTCCTCTGGCTCCTTCATCACGTCGCAGCCGCGGGCGTGACCAGCGGCCGGCGTCGCGCCCACCCGCAGTGGCGCTCCAATGTCGCGAGGCAACACCCCCCTCTCCGCTCCGCCGGCTGATCTCGGCTCATCAAGGCCCGCTACGACAATATCGGGTCGCCTGTCGGAGGCGCGTCCATGAAAACCATGACATCGGTGATGTTGATGGACCACGTCGTGACACCGTTGGTTTGTGGTTTACCGAGTCAAGCCAAACAGCCAGCCCTCGCCCTCCGCCAATCGGGCGAGCGCCGTCCGATTCGGGACGCCATAGCGGTCGAAGAGACGCCTGAGCACACCCTCGACGGTCGCCAATCCGATCGATAGGCGACGCGCGATGTCGGCATTGGTGGCTCCTGCGGCGACCAGCGCCACGATCTCGAGCTCTCGCCGCGCCGGTCGACGTCGAGCGGCGCGTGCACCTTCGAGCGCCGTCGCAGAAAACGCCTTGCCTCCATTGGCCACGGTCCGGATCGATCGAACGATCTCGTCCGGTCGCGCCGCCTTCGACAAGAAGCCGGCAGCGCCTCCTTCAACGGCCTCGAGATAGTGGCTCGGAAAAGCGTGCGCGCTGAACATGACAAAGGGCGGAAAGCCCTGCCTCCGCCGTTTGAGCAAGTCCAGGCCGCCATGGCGGCCCTGCAGGCACGTCTCGGCGAGGACGACGTCGTGATTGCCGGCATTCAACACGCCGGCTGCCGAAAGGCCATCGGTCGCCGTTTCGACCGAGACATCGGGCTCGTTTCTGAAGATCGCCCGGATCCCTTCGCCAACCACGGGCTGATCGTCGACGACAAGGAGTCGGATCATCCTAGCCTCAGCGTGACGACCGCCGTCCGAGCGGCGCGCTCGTGGCCGCCATTCGGGTGCGTTCTAGTATTAGCATCTGTTAGTGATACACCGGGAGCGGGTCGATGTCAATGACTTGCGCAAGCGAATGTTTGCTTTAGAATGGACACATGCTTAGGGACCCGGCGGACATCCAGGCGGTGGCGCTGCTCCATGAGCCGGTCCGCCGCGCGCTCTACGAATGGGTCGCCGACGCTGGCCGGGCGGTCAGCCGCGAAGAGGCAGCGGCTGGGGTCGATATCTCACGCGCGCTGGCGGCCTTCCATCTCGATCGCCTCGTTCGCGAGGGCCTGCTGATCGCGGAATACCGCCGGCTGTCGGGGCGGAGCGGCCCGGGCGCCGGGCGACCGGCCAAGCTCTATCGGCGCGGGCCCCGCCAAGTCACCGTGTCGCTGCCCGAGCGCCGTTACGAGATCGCGGCGGAGCTCTTCGCGGAGACGATCGAGCAGCTGGGCGAGCAACTGCCGCCCGACGCCCTCCGAGCCGCGGCTCGACGGGTCGGCCAGGCGGTCGGTTCAGCAGCGCGGAAGCGCCTTGGAGGAAGGCCGGGCCAGAAGCGACTGCGTCTGGCCTTGGTCGAGACGTTGCGAGAGCGCGGCTACCAACCGCGGGAGGCGGCATCCGGCGAAATCGAGCTCGGGAACTGTCCGTTCCACGCGCTGGTCGACGACCACCGCCCGCTTGCCTGCGGCATGAACCTGGCCCTGGCAGACGGACTGCTTGATGGGCTCGGGGCCAGCAATGAGGCCCGCTACCATCCCGAGCCGGGTCAATGCTGCGTCATCATCGGGTCGCCGGGCGGCAGCCTGGGGCCGGAAATTGCGAAAGGATCAGGTGATTAGCGATGTGCCTCAATTGCGGCTGCATGCACGCGCATGACGACATGGGAAAGCCCGGCATCAACATCACATACGAGGACGTGAAGCGGGCTGCCGAAGCGAATGGGACGACCGTCGAGCAAACCTTGGCGACGATCGCCAAGACGGCCGACAAGGATCGCGGGGACCACCCAGCCGAGTACAAGGACGCGTAGACGACGGCCCCTGAGGAAGTGCCGATGGCCGGTCCGGGAAGGCAAATCGGGCGTCACTCCGGGGGGCTGTCGGTCGCCTAACTACGTATCAGGCGCCGCATATGGTGCCGGGGTCGGACTCGCGGTCGACGATGGGCTCCTGACCACGCGTCAGGCGACCAACAGCCCGGCCCAGCCCAGGTAGATCACCCTTTGTCGGCGGTTCCGGTCGTCGACCTGAGGCCGTCAATTACGGGTAACAGCAGTCGACGTGAGCGTCCTCGAGCAAGGCGGCACTCGATTCACAGGCATTCGCCGCGCCCTCGTCATTCATGTGGGCGCGCGAGCGCGCCGGCACGCGGGCTGCCAGCGCGTTGCCGCCCAGCCGGCGATCTCACGACGGATTGGCGGCAAACCAAGCGAGCGTGGCGCGGACCGCGTCACGGTGCGGCGTGACGTCGGCCCCGAACGCTCCGGCGAACTTGGTGTGATCGACGACCCACGGCTGGTCAACCTGGAAGAGCTGCTCCCGGACGGCTCGCACGGTCGGGTTGAGCAGCCCGATGAGCGCCAGCAACGGCCGGGGCATGACCCGCAGGTCCGTCGTCTTTCCAGCGGCCGCGTAGACCTGCTCGACGAACTCCCGCTGCGTCAGGGTCTCCGCACTTGGCACGTGCCATACCTGGCCCAGTGCAGCATCGTGTGTCCCGAGCGTGACCAGGCCGCGGGCGAAGTCGCCGAGGTACGTGAACGTGTGCGGCATATCCGGGTTGCCGAGCAGCTGCGTTGCCTTGCCTGCGAGAGCTGGGACGAAGAGCCGCTCGCCGCCCTGCGATTGCCGGCCGCGCGGCCCGTAATAGTCGGATGCTCGGCCGATCGTCGCCCGGACGGTCCCCGCCGCATCGGCCTTCAGCAGGAGGTCGGCGAGCTCGGCCCGGACCCGCCCGTTGGGACCGCTCGCACGCAACGGGAGGTCCTCGGTGAGCGGTCCGTCGACCGGGCCGTAGGCGTAGAGGTTGTCGGCGTAGACGACTCGAGCCCCTGACGAACTCGCGCCGGCGATGACCCCGTGCATCAACGGCGGGAGGAGCTCCGGCCAGCGGTGGTAGGCGGCCGACGCTGCGTGGTAGATAACCACCGCTCCCGCCATCGCCCGACGAGCGTCGTCATGGTCGGTGATGTCGGCCTCGACGAACTCCACCGCGGATGGTAGGTCCGCGGGCCGGTGGCGGCCGACGGCCTGCACGGGAAGACCGCGGCCGAGCAACTCGTCGATCACGGCTCGGCCGACAGGGCCGACCCCGACAACGACGTGAAGATCAGGCCCTGCTGTCATCGAACGTAAACCTCCAACTACGCTCGGGCGAGCCGAGCCGACTGGATCGTGAGCTCGGATCGTCGCGATCCTCGTCCCAAAGCGCATCGACTGCGATGACGAGCTGACCGCCGAGGATCCTGGAGCAGGACGCGCTGTCGGCGGCGAGGTCCAGCGGGGCATGGTAAGGGGCAACTCGAGCCACTCGAGCCATATTTGAACGGCGCGCGTCGGTGGTTTCCTGGATCAGCCGACCATCTTGTGAGACGATTTCGGGCACCTCGGGTCGGCTTCGACGCTGGCGGGCCGTAGCTTCGATCCCACGCGGTCATCCCCGGTTTCGAATAGCTGATAAGTGTGCCCGTTTGTATCGACCCGCCAAGCACGGTAGCACTGCGCACAGCGCGGGAGACTACGAATCAGATGCTCAGGAGCGTATCGGCCGAGGAACGGCGGCGGGCGTGACAACGGCCGGGTGGGTCAAGGCGTGACCCACCCGGCCGACGATCGAAGCTACAGATCCATCGCGTCGAGCCGATTTCGCGCGATCAGGAACAGGGCCACCATGCCCGCGAACCAGGCGATCGGCGTGGCCCACGACGGGGATCCCCCGGCCGTCGCCTCGATCGCCCAGCTGAAGATGGACGTCGGGAGGAACGGGGTGAGCGACGGAACGAGCGTCGCCGCGGCAAGCGCGATCGCGACGTAGAGCGCCGGAACCGCCAGCAGCGCCACGCCCAGAGTGCCCACGATCGCCATGTCGGGCATCCCGTAGAGGACGCTCACCAGGGCCGTGGTGGCCACGAGCGGGATCACGACCGCCGCGACCCACATGCCTGAGCGTGGAGGTGATCCATTTGCTGACGAGCACGCTCGTCCGCGATACGGGCTTGGAGATCGTCCACGCCAGTGTCCCGCCGTCGCGCTCGGCGAGGAGCAGGCTCATCGTCGCGAAGATCACCGCGATGACGATGAACTGGGTGCCGATCGCCTGCATGAGGTTGTCCATCGGCTGCAACGACACGACCTTGGAAGAAGTCTCCGCAGTCGGGAAGCTCCTGATGATCCATTCGTTGATCCGACTATTTGCGGCAGCCGGTATGAAGATGAACAGGCTCACCACGATGACGATCCACGGCCGCTTGCTGAGCAGCCAATCGATGGCGTCCTTGCGAAGAAGATTGCGGAGCCCGAGTAGCGTCCGCTGGGGGTGGATGGCCAGCTGGCGGCCGGCAACGTCGACGGTCGTGGCGTTCATGCGGCACGCTCCTTGGAAT
>JALYTG010000046.1 GCA_030854405.1 Chloroflexota bacterium
GACTGGTGACCAGCGCCCGGCGCTTCGCAGGTCGCGGCAGAGGGCGTATGAGTCACCATCGGGGAGCATGACGTCGAAGACCATGACGTCGTACGCGGACTCGGTCGCCAGCCATCGGCCATCCTCGATGCTGGCCGCATGATCGACGGCGTGCCCCTCGCGACGGAGCCCGCGCAAGAGCAGGCTGCTCAGGCGCAGGTCGTCCTCGAGCAGGAGGACCTTCATCGGTCAGACCGTCCAGAAGCTGTCATGCCTGGATCGTGCCAGACCTAATGTGAAGACCAGATGAAGGGGGGACCGTCTTCGATCCAATATGAGCCGAATATGAACCGAGGGACACAGCCATTAACCTTCGGCTCACATACCGGGGAACATCCTGCGTCCACCAAGCTGGCCACAGTGGTGGGGCCTTGGGGCAGCGAGGAACGACTCATGAATCTCAAGCGATTGCGCAATCCGCTCGTCGCGGCAGTGGGCACATTGCTGATCGGTGGCGCCAGCGTGGCGATCGCGACCGAACCCAGCACGCCGCCCAACGCACCGGCGACGACCGGCGAGGACGAGGCCGGCGCACCGGACACCGACACTCTCCAGGAAGGCGACCAGGCCACGCCTGACTCGCCGGCCGAACAGGCTGCCGAGAAGGCCGGCGCCGCCGAGCAGGCCGGAGGCGAGGCAGATGGTCCCGGCGGCCATGCTGACGACCCGAACGATCCGACAACGGATCATCCATTCGAGGGCGAGGAGTAACCCGGTTCCAGGCCTCGACCGCCCCCGGCGCCCCCCCCGCGCCTGGGGCGACCAGCGTCCCCGCGCCTCATCGGTCGGATAACCGGCTGGAGCGTCAGACGCGGATGGTCAGCTGGCCAGTGACGCCCTGCTGCGTCTGATAAAGGCCGGATAGCGTCACCTCGACGGTCGAGCCGTCGGCCCCGACGCAGGTGGCAGCAATCGTCTCGTCACCCAGGTCGCTGGCGGACCCTGCGCACGACCACCCGCTTGCGAAAGTGATCGAAAGATTGGAGGCGCTACGTCCGGCGCGGAGCTCCAGCGACCCGGGATAGCCGCCGGCGAACGACCCGCTGAGCACGCCTTGCGCGAAGGTCGCCTGCAGATCCGCGCTGAACGACGACGTTGGACGAACGTCAGCCGCGGACGGGTGCGAGGCCAGCCAGGCGGCGGACGCACCGGACCCGTTGCCGTCATTGGCGATGGCGTTCCAGCCTGCCTGGGCAGGACCAACGAGGGTGAATGCCACCAGCGTGACGGCGGCGCCCGCCAGGCCTGCCACTGCCCCGATGCGTAGCCGCAACCTGGTCGCCACGAGACGCCACGCCGTCAGTGCCAGTACGCTGCCGGTGCTTGCAGCGTACAGACCGAGCGCCCATGGCTGGCGCGTGTCGCTCCCGCTCCCGAGACCATGCACGGTGGCGAGCGCGAAGACAGCGAACGCGAGGTAGTGGAACCGGCGCCACCAGCCGTAGCCGATCCAGCGCCGGACGTACTCGCTCGCCCAAACCGCGAGGAGCAGGTAGCCACCCACGATCCCGAACGCGAGCCAGAGCGGCCGGTAGTGGCTCGCAAGCGGGACCAGAACCTCGGCCGCGGCGAAGCCGGTGAACGGATCGACCCATACCGCCACGCCGTGGATGCCGGTGAAGACGAGGGCGAGGACGGTGACGAATCGATGGAGCTCGGTTGTCAGAAAGCGCGGCCAGCGCGATGAGCGCAGCTTGAGCGAAAGGAGGATGCCGATGGCAACCGATCCGCTCGCCAGCAGGTAGGCAAGCAGGCCGCCTACGCGTGCGATTTCCCAGCTGAGTGTGTGGTCGATCATCGGAGTCCCTGCTCGTCGCCGTCAGACCAGGGTCCGATGCGCCAGGAAGATCCGTCCTCCGCCACGAGGAGCCCAGCCAGTTTCCTGCGCTGCATGAAGGCTGCGCCAGCTGCCCGTCCGGCGACGAGGGCCGCCTTGGCGGCGACCTCTGCCTGCGCGCAGCTGTTTCCGGCGACGCTGGCGAGGACGACATCGCTCGCGCTGGGAAATCCGGTAAGCGGGTCGATGAGATGGTGGAGCTGCTCGCTGCCCACTCGCCAGCGACGATGCAGGGTGGTGGACGTCGCGAGGGCGCCCCCGCGCAGCGTGACGACGCGACCGCCCGGGCCCTCGACCAGGATCGGCCAGGCGGTGAAGCCCGGCGGGAGCCCATGGACGGCGAGGTCGCCGCCCGCGTTCACGGCGGCATACGTGAGGCCGGCGGCGACGAGACGCGCAAGGGCGGCGTCGACCGCCATCCCCTTGGCGAGGCCGCCGAGATCCATCCCCGAGCCGGACGGCAGCCGAATCGTCCGGCGTTCCGGATCGAGGACGATCTGCCGCCATCGGCCAGGGACCCACGCGGCAAGGCGCCGGGGCTCGGCCGCCGCCGGCAGAGCATCGAATGTGCGGTCGTATCCGAGCTCGGTCATGCGGGTCGCCAGGAGAGGATCGAACAGGCCACCGGTGGCTCGGGCTGCCTCGACGGCGGTCTGAGCGGCGCCGAACAGCTCGTCGCTTGCCGCGAACGCCAGGCCGGTCGCGCGATTGAGCTCCGACAGCTCACTTTGCGGCCGGAAGCGGCTGAAGCGGGCATCCCAGGCGGCGACGGTCTCGAACGCCAGCTGATGCGCATCCGCCGAACCTGGCGGAACGAAAACCGCGATGTCGGTTCCCATCGCGCGGAAGCGCTTCTCGACCACTGGCGTCGTCGGAAAGGCGGAGGACATCGGCCCTAAGAGCCCCGCGACCGCAGCACCGGCGTCTGGTTGTTACTGGTACCGAGCTGAGGCGAGCCGTTGCCGAAGAAGCCCTCGTCTGCCGGGGCGGTGAAGGTCGCCGGTGCTGGCGACGGTGCAACCTTGGCGGCCGACGGGAGAGCCGCCGTGACGAAGGACCACATGCCCAGGGCGAGCGCGGCGGCGACGCCAACGATCCCGCTCTTCACGCGGCGCAGCCGGGCGGCCGCCGCGGAGCGTCGTGGGTCGAGCGGGGGAGCGGTGTTCACGCGGGTCACGCAACGATGATGGCCCGCCGGGCTTACGACACCGTTATTGCCGGGTATCGTTTTCCTTACCATCCCGGCTCGTTCCGTGCGCCCGCGGGTTGACCGATCGGCTTTCAAGGAGGCTGTCCATGCGCGTCGTCGTCACCGGAGGAAGCGGAAAGCTCGGCCGCGCCGCAGTCGATGAGCTCGCAACCCACGGGCATGAGGTTCTCAACCTCGACCTCCAGCCGCCGAGGGAGGCGCGTGTCCCGTTCACCCGGACCGACTTCACCGACTTCGGGCAGATCGTCGGCGCGCTGATGGATGTCGACACTCGCCCGCGCGGCGCTGATGCGGTCGTGCACCTGGCCGCCATTCCAGCCCCCGGCCTTACCGCCAACGCCGCGACCTTCCAGAACAATGTCGTGAGCAGCTACAACGTCTTCGCCGCGGCGCGGCTGGCCGGCATCAAGAACGTGGCCTTCGCCTCCAGCGAGACGCTGCTGGGACTTCCCTTCGACGAGCCGCCGCCGTACGCGCCGGTCGACGAGGACTACCCGGTGCGCCCGGAAAGCACGTACTCCCTGGGCAAGGCCATCGACGAAGAGATGGCGCGCCAGTTCTGCCGTTGGGATCCGGAGCTGAAGATGATCGGCCTCCGCTTCTCCAACGTCATGGAGCCGGCGGACTACGCGGCCTTCCCGAGCTTCGACGCCGACCCCCAGATCCGACGGTGGAACCTCTGGGCCTACATCGACGCTCGGGACGGTGCCCAGGCGATCCGGAGGGCTCTCGAGCTCGACGCGACCGGCGCCGACGTTTTCATCATCGCGAACGCCGATACGGTCATGGGCCGATCGAGCGGCGAGCTCATGGCGGAGGTCTTCCCCGGCGTGCCGCTGCGGCATCCGCTCGGAGAGCACGAGACGCTGCTCTCCATCGAGAAGGCGCGCCGCGTCCTGGGATACGAGCCGCAGCACTCCTGGCGTGACGATCATGGGTCGCCGAACTAGCTTGCTCCTACCGGGGGTCGAGGCCGTTCAGCAGGGCGACTGCTCCCTTGATGGGGACGGCAAACCCGATGCCG
Organism: Chloroflexota bacterium; assembly: GCA_030854405.1. The sequence goes on from JALYTG010000046.1 coordinate 4,111, forward strand.
TTTGCGTTGCCGTCGACCGCGGTGTTGATCCCCACGGCACGGCCTGCCGCATCGAGGAGTGGTCCGCCAGACATGCCGGGGTTGAGCGCAGCATCGGTCTGAATCAGATTGGTCAGGGTTTCGGTCTGTCGGAAGCCAGTTGATGCCGTCATCTCGCGCGCGAGACCGCTCACGATGCCGGTGGTCACCGTGTTCGGGAACTCGCCCAGGGCGTTACCGATCGAGATGACCGTCTGACCGACGACGGGCTGGTCGCTCGACAGGGCGATGGTCGGAAGGTTGCTTCGGTCAACGTTCAGCACGGCGACATCGTTCGACGCGTCGGTGGCGACGACGTCCGCCGCCAACTCGGTGCCGTCGCGCAGGACGACGGTGACCTGCGAAGCGTTGCTGACCACGTGGTAACTGGTCAGGACCAACCCATCAGCCTTGACGATGAATCCCGAGCCGGAGCCCGTGGCCGTGGCACCGCCTGGCCCTGTGCCTGAGACGCGCACGGTCACCACGGCATCGGAGACAGCGTGGACCATATCGCTGACATCGAGCGTGCCGCCGGTGGCGGCAGCCACGGTGACAGCGCTCGATGTCTGGGTCGTGATGCTGGCCGGCCGGGTGGTCTCAAGGCCGAGCGAGACGAGCCCGCCCAACGCGCCACCTGCGAGGGATCCAGCGATCAGACCGGCGACCAGCCCCATGATGAGGGTCGGCCGGCGTAAGCCGCCCGGCGGAGCTGCGCTCCGGGATGGGGGACCGGCCACCGGCGGCGATTCGTCCGTGTTCATCGGATCTGTTGTAGGTGCCGAATCTGGGAGGGTCATGAGGAGTGGCTCACGTCGTAGACCGTGATCCCCCCGATCGTCGTCGGCGCGAAGTTGGCGGCAACCCAGGCATTGATCTCAGCGGCAGCAGCAGAGCCGCCTCTCGTCCCGCGGAAGCCGGCCGCGTCGTTGCCCGCGATGTAGTAGTGGATGTCGCCCGCGGCCACGTAGGCTTGGAACTCGGCAAGTGTCGGAGACGGATCGCTCCCGTTGAAGCCACCGATGCCCATCACTGCTTCGCCCGTCGAGAGTGCCAGCCCGGCCGCATTGTTCGAGCCGGTCGTCGCCGCTACCCAGCGATAGGCCGAGGCGTTCGACCGCAGGGCTGCAACGAGCTCGGGCTGGGTCTGGGCCGCATCGAGCAGGCCGCCAATGCCACCGTTGCCCCCAGGGCCGCGTCGGGCGACGCCATCACCCCCGCCCGGCAACTGACCAGCCGGCCCCAAAGCACCATTCTGGCCGCCGGGTGGAGGACCAAACTGAAAGCCACGAACGCCGCCTCCGCCGTTGAACCTCGCCCGCCCGTTCGCAAATCCGCCCGGGCCGCCCCTTGCTCCTGCACTGTCCTGGACGGTCGGTTGGGCGGTCGGGATGGCGCCGGTATGTGGCTGCGCTGCGGTGGCGATCGACCCGACCGCCGACGCCATCAGCAGCGCAACTGAGCCCGCGCCGATGGTTGCGAAGCGAGCCGCGCGCCATCGGTCGCTCCCAAATAGCAGCGCGACGCCGGTCGCCAGCGTCGCCGCAACCACCACCGGCATGAGCCAGGGGTTCCAGTCAGGACTGCGCGACAGCAGCACGGCGGTCCACGCAGCCGACATCGCCAGGATCGCGGCCATCGCAGCACGGACTTCTCGGCGGTCCCAGTGCCTCCAGCCCTCGGCGACGCCCATTCCGAGGAGCGCGCCGATTGGCGGCACGAGGGCCACCGCGTAGTACGAGTGGAATATCCCCTGCATCAGGCTGAACACCAACCCGGTGGTCACCAGCCAGCCGCCCCACAGCAGGGCGTGGGCGCGCGTGAGGTCGGTCCGCGGAGCGCCACGGCGGGCCCAGAGCACGGCCACCAGCGCCATCAGGGCGACGGGCAGCAGCCAGCTGACCTGGCTGGCCAGCTCACCCTGGAAGAGCCGGAGCCAACCTGCTCCCTCGCTGAACGGTCCCGCACCTCCGCCGCCGACCCGGCCAACCTCCTCGCCGGTCAGTCGCCCCAGGCCGTTGTAGCCAAGGATCAGCTCGATGATGCTGTTCGTCTGCGAGCCACCGATGTACGGCCGCACAGCCGAGGGCCAGAGCATCACCAGGACGACCCACCACCCCGCCGACAGCAGCACGGCACCCGCAGCGGCAGCGACCTGCCAGATCCGGCGCCAGATGGTGGTTGGGGCGGCAAGCAGGTACACCATGGCGAAGGCGGGGATGACCAGGAAGCCCTGCAGCATCTTGGTCAGGAAGGCGAAGCCGATGGCCGCACCGGCGAGGACCAGCCACCGAGTCGAGGCAACCTCCAGCGCCCGCACCGTGGCGTATGCAGCGCCAACCAGCAGCAGCGTCAGTAGGGCATCGGGGTTGTTGAAGCGGAACATGAGCGTGGCCACCGGGGTCAGGGCCAGCACCGCGCCCGCGAGGAGCCCGCCCGTTGGGCCGGCCGTCCGCCGGACGGTGAGGTAGAGCAGCCACACTGCGGCAACACCGGCCACCGCCTGGGGCAGCAGGACGCTCCAGGAGCTGAAGCCGAAGATGCGGACGCTCAACGCCATGACCCAGAGTGCGGCCGGGGTCTTGTCCACGGTGATCGCGTTCGACGCGTCGAAGGATCCGAAGAGGAAGGCAGTCCAGTCCCGGGCACCGGCCATGACCGCCGCCGAGTAATACGCGTTCGCCCAGCCCGACGCGCTCAGGTTCCACATGAATAGGACTGCTGCGCCCCCCAGCAGGGCGAGGAGCGCCGCGGGCTCCCAGGCCGCGGCCTGGACCCCTGGCGGCCTCCACCAGCCGCGCAGCCCGGCCGGCGCGTTTGCGTTCATGCCCGCCACGATGCCCCGGCATTCTGGGAAGGTCATGAGACGGCCCGTCGGGAATGTGCGGCGGTCCCGCTTTACGCCAGAGCGGTGACCTGGATGTCGGTTGATTGGGCGTCGGCGGCGATGAAGCCAAGGAGGTTCGCCCCCTCATCGATCACCTCGTTGCGGTCCGACGCCGAGAACCGTTTTCCCAAGGGCGTGATGGCCAGGGTGGCGCTCCTGCCGTCACGCGTGAGTCTCCAGGTGGCCCGCAGGAAGCCGTCGACCATGACGCTGCCGGGAATGCCGCCGCTGCCGGGGAAGACCAGGAAGCGAAGATCCTCCGGGATGACGCGACTGCGGTCGGCGTGGGAGAGCCCGACGTTGTCGTACTCCGGCAGGAAGCGGACCGGCGCCGGGGTAGCGGGATCGGGCAGCGGCGCATCGGGCAGATCGAAGAGATCGCGGCCGCGCTCGTCCCGAAAGGTCCGCAGCTGCGGGCGGAGCCGCTCGACGACCTCGCTCAGGCCGGTCAGCCACGACCACGTCCGGATATCGGCGACGGTGGCCGGGCCAAACGCGGCCAGGTAGCGCAATACCAACCGATCCGGGGCGGCCTCTGAGACCAGCGCGCGGCCGAGCCAGGCTTCGACGGTGGTCCAGGTGGTCTGGCCGCTGACCCCCCATAGGCCGCGCGGGGGGATCTGGACCACGGGTACGAGATACCGGACGGCGTAGGCGAGAGAGGTTGAGTCTCGATCTGGCGATCGCTCGCTCAGCGCCCGGCGCAATGCCGCAGTGGTGCGGGGTTTCTCCTCGAGCAATGCCCGGCCGGTCTTCAGGAGCTCCTCCATATCCACGCCGACGAGGTTGCGGGCGAACGGGGTGCTGCCGAAGCCGCGCTCCAGCACGGACTGGACCACCGGCCGCAAGGCCAGGCAGTCACGGGCAGTAACGAGATGCAGCGTCGTGCGCACCAGTGGTGTGCGTACCGCCTCCCGATTGCTGATCAGGCGGGACAGCTCCTCAGCGGTGAAGTCGTCGAGCCGCGTCCAGAGTGCGACGTAGGGATCGCGAGGCACCTGCGCCTGCATGCCCACGAGGTGCTCGATCGCCCCGGCCGCGGACATCCTTGTGCGGCGCAGCAGATGCTGGCGCTCCAGCAACGCGCGGTTGAGGGCTCGCGTGCTAAGCACCTTGCTCGATCCATTCCTGGTCATGTGCGCCCCACGATCACCACCGGAATCTCGCGGCGCACGACGTCCTCATCCGCATGTTGCCGCGCTAATCGACGGTGGGTATTCTCGGACCGCCGCCCAGCCTCCGCTCCCACCGCCGATGATGAATGGTGTGAAATCCGCGGCCATCGCGGAGTAGCTCAAGGATCGTAATCGACGAGGAGCCGGGGCCGGCCTGATTGCAGAAAGGTAGGCGAGCGATGGAATGAGCCGCATCGAATCGCCGGCTCTCCGCGGAACGCTCCTCGGCCGGCTGCTGAGGTTCTGGAACCCGATCATGAAACGGCTGCTCCAATCGCAGCTGCACTGGCCCTGGAGCCGCTGGTTCGCAGTCGTCGAATGGACCGGCCGCCGGAGCGGACGCCGATACAGCACCCCGGTCGCATACGTTCTTCGCGGCGCCGAGGTATGGGTGACGACTGGCGATGTCTGGTGGCGGAACCTACGTTCCAATCCCGTGACCCACGTGTGGCTGGGAGGAAAGCAGGTCGTCGGCGATGCCACGCTGGTCACCGACCCGTTGGAGTCGGTCCAGCTCCACGCGACGTTGTTCGAGGTCCGACCATTCTTCGCTCGGCTTGCCGGCCTGCCGGCGAGACCTGGGCGACCCCAGATTGCGAGGGCTGTCAACGCGGGCCGTGTTCTCGTCCGGATCAGGCTCCTCGGAGGGCCGCCGACGTCGCGGGCCGGCTGGGGCGGCGGGCTAGAGGCGCGGGAGCTCGATGAGCGCAGCACCGCGTAGGTCGAGGACTGTCCCGCCCGATGTGCGGGACCAGCGCAGCACGACATCGCTGCACACCGAGCATCGCAGCACTGTGCCCGGGCCGCGGGTCCACGCGCGGAGCGTGCCGACCGCGCCACGGTTGCCGCAGTAGGCGCACTGGTGGAGCACAGCCGTCAGCTCGACGCCGAAGAGCTCGTGGAGATCGCCCGCTACGGCGTTGGCGTCGAGCATCAGCGGATCGTCCAAGCGCGCGAACCTCATGTCGTGGGACCGAAGCGTTCGGTCCGGATGCGGCCTGGCGGCACGCCCAGGTTGGTCAGCCCGTCGGCAGCTGCCTCTACAAGGAGGGTTGGGCCACAGACATAGACGAGCGGATCGGCGCCCGAGCCGGCGAGCACCTCGGCCAGCATCGGCTCGTCGATGCGCTGCCCGAGCCGGCGCCTGAGCCAAACGCGCGCCGACAGATTGACGCTCCCCCTTGACATGAAAGCCACTCCAGGGTCTAGCGTGATCGATGTGCCCAACAGATCCGGCCCGGAGGCGGAACGTCGCGCGGAATGAGATGTCTGATCTTCGACCTTGATGGGACCCTGGTCGACACCGTTTACGCTCACGTCTTCGCCTGGCAACGGGCGCTCGCCGAAGCGGGTATGCCCATCGAGGGCTGGCGGATCCATCGGCGCATTGGAATGAGCGGTGGCCTCTTCACCCGGGCGGTGGCCCGTGAGGCCGGCCGGCCATTGAGCGACGACGAAGCGGAGACCATTCAGCGACGCCATGGAGTGATATTCCGTGAGCTCCTGCCGGAGCGCCGGCCCTTGCCCGGAGCGGTAGAGCTCCTGGCCTGGCTACGAGAGAACGGCATCCCGCACGGGATCGCGACGTCCGGCCGCCGGCCTGAGATCGACGCCTCGCTGGAGGCGCTCGGTGTCCCGGCGGACATGGTCGTCATCGATCGCGGTGACGTCCTCCGCGCCAAACCCGAGCCGGACCTGTTCCTGGCGTGCCAGGAGCGGCTCGGTGTGGCCGTGGCTGACTGCTACGTCATCGGCGACGCCGTTTGGGATCTGCTCGCCGCCCGGCGCGCGGGGATGCTCAGCGTTGGCCTGCAGTCAGGCGGATATGGCGAAGACGAGTTGCTGGCGGCCGGCGCGTTCCGCGTCTATCGGAACGCGGGCGACCTTCATCGGTCGATCGACGAGCTCGGCGTCTAGCCCAACGAGAGCTGTCACCGCTCCATCAGCACGACCACGGCGTCAGCGTGATGTACTCGCTCTCAGCCAAACGTGCAGTCGAGGATGACCTTGTCCAGGGCGCTCTCGAGAGCGGCGAGCTCCTGATCATCGAGTTGCGAGACGAACAGTTTCGAGACCCCGCGCGCGTGAACCGGCGCGGTCTCGGTCAGGCGGGCCACGCCGGCGTCGGTGAGCGCGACCACGACGCCACGTGCGTCTGCATCGGCGTTGGCTCGACGAACGAGGCCTTCATCAACCAGCCGGGCGACACGGCGGGTCATGCCAGACCGTGAGATGAGCGCCCGGGCCGCGAGCTCCGTCATGCGCAGCTCACCAGCGGCGAGCGCCAGCTGGGCGAGCACGTCGAAATCGGCCAAGGCCAAACCGGTCTCCTTTTCGAGATCCAGCTCGAGCTGGCGGAGGAGCGTCGCGTGTGCGCGCAGCAGTGAGCCCCAGGCCTCGAATCCGCGCCGGCCCGGCAGCTCTTGCGCCACGAGCCGGTCGAGGAGACCAGCGACATCGGTTTCGGAGGGTACTTGCATGCGCAACCAATCAGGAGTATGGTATTTGCAGTTGCAAGTATAGCAGGGATGCGCCCTGAAGGAAGCCTCAAAATGATCACCCAACTCTATCCCGACCTTGATTGGTCGATCGGCCGTCGGTTCGGGACACTGGCCGACGAAGCCCGCGTGAAGCGGACCACCGCCGCCCTCGAAGCGAACGGAATCACCGTGCTCCGCGCCGCGGACGCCGCGGAAGCGAAACGGATCGTCCTGGGTCTCATCCCGGACGGATCCCAGGTTCATCACGGCGCCTCGCAATCGCTGGACGTCTCGGGCATCACCGAGGAGATCGAGAAGTCCGGCCGCTACGAGGCGGTGCGCCCACGGATCTGGAGCATGGACCGCAAGACCCAGGCCGACGACATCCGCCGCCTGACCTCAGCGCCGGACGTGATGCTCGGCAGCGTGCACGCGGTCACCGAAACCGGATCGCTCGTGGCGGCGTCCGCGAGCGGCAGCCAGCTCGGGCCGTACGCTAGCGGTGGGGGACGAGTCGTCTTCCTCGTGGGGACGCAGAAGATCGTGTCCGACCTCGAGGAGGGCCTGCGCCGCATCGACGAATACGTCTTCCCGCTCGAGGATGCACGCGCGCAGGCGGCGTACGGGGTGCACAGCGGCGTGAACAAGGTTCTCATCATCAACCGCGAGCTCATGCCCGGCCGCATCACCGTCGTCCTCGTCGACGAGGTCCTCGGGTTCTAGCACAAGGAATGGAGCAACAGATCATGGCCACCCAGATCGAGACGGGGGAGCGCGATATCGTCCTCGTCCAGGACGCCCACATCCGCCCGATGATGGGCCTCGAGGTCCTCGAACCCCTGCCGTCCGCACAGATTCCCTACCCGCTGGTGGATCCGTACATCCTCGTCCACGAGGCCGCCGTTGTGATCACCCCAGAACGGGCGAGCCTCGATACCACCCACCCCCATCGGGGGTTCGACAACCTCTGGTACGCGGTCTCCGGCTCCTCGAGCACGGGCCACAGCACCGGTCCCGGAGGCGCGATGGAGCGAGCCCGGCTCGACGCCGGCTCGCTCCTGAAGATCCGAACGGGCCGCGGCGTGTATCACGCGGAGGGCATCGGCGAGGACGAGCTCCAGGAGGGCAAGGCCGGCACCGAGATGCGCGGCGTCCTCTTCTGGGTGAACCTGGCGCGCAAGGACAAGGGTGTCGAGCCCAGCGCACAGCTTCTGCAACCGCAGGACGTGCCCGTCCGGCAGGACGGCGACGCGATCGTCCGGGTGCTGGTCGGGGAGGGCTCCCCGGTGGAGCTCGGTACGCCTGGGCTGATCCTGGACGTCGAGCTGCCAAAGGGCGGAGCCTTCAGCAGCCCGATCCCGCCCGACTTCAACGGCTTCGTGTACGTGCTCGAAGGCGAGGCCAGCTTCGGCGCCAACCGACGTCGGGCGAGCCGCTCGCAGATCGCGGTTCTCGGATCGGGTCGCACGCTGACCCTGGAAGATGCGCAGCCCGGGACGCGCTTCATGCTGATGGCCGGGAAGCCGTACGGAGAGACGCCGGTCTACAACGGACCGTACGTGGACTGATCGCCGTCGTCGAGTTTCCTGCTCGATCCACTGTTTGACTGTCAGGGGATCGCGTCGGGTATCCTTCTGCTCGATGAGCGGTCGCTTCCCAGGTCGCGCTGATCGGTGCCCAGTTCCCCTGTCGATCTGAGCACGGAATCCGTGGCGGAGTAGCTCAGTGGTAGAGCAGGGGACTCATAAGCCCTTGGTCGGTGGTTCGAATCCGCCCTCCGCTACCAACCCGCTTGACGATCTCG